>CAZZLB010000069.1:4074-10220 GCA_964654655.1 uncultured Rhodoferax sp.
CGTAGCCCTGCTGGCCAAAAAGCAGCGGCAGATATTCGTGGGCCTTGTCGTCGATGGTGACGCAAAAGGTGGACAAGCCCAGCGCCTGCGCTTCACGAATGGCCTGGCGAGTGTCCTCCAGGCCGTAGCGTCCCTCATAGACATCCAGGTCGTTGGGTTTGCCATCGGTCAAGAGCATGAGCAGACGGCGGTGTTCACTGCGACCGGCAAGCTGCAGCGTTGCGTGGCGTATCGCCGCCCCCATGCGCGTGTAATAGCCTGGGCGAATCGCCCCCACACGGGCTCGGCTGGCTTCGTTCCAGGGTTCCGAAAAAGCCTTGAGATGCTGCAGGCGCACATGGCTGCGCCGCACCGAACTGAAGCCCCACACTGCAAACGGGTCACCCACGGCACTGAGTGCTTCACCAAACACGTACAGTGCATCGCGGATCACGTCGATGACACGTTCAGTCGATGTGGCGTAGGCATCGGTGGAAAGCGACAAGTCAGCCATCAACAACGTAGCCAGACTGCGCTCGCTGAGTGCCCGACGGGTATAGATGGGCGGCGAATCAGTGTGCCAGCCACCGGCGCCCTGCTGGTCAGCGCTGTGGCGTACCCAGGCGTCCAGATCCAGATCGTCGCCGCTTTCCTGGCCGTGCTGGGGTCGGGGTGCGTCGCGCAGGGTCTCCAGCTTGCGCCGAATCTGCCGCGCCGTGAGCTGCAGTGCCACGCTGGGCTTGAAGCGCGGAGCCTGGCGCGAGCGCATCACCTGCACCGAGCAGTGTGCCGGCACAAGAGTGTTTTGGCGATAGTCCCACTCGGGCAGCAGCAGCCCGGGGCCCATGGACACATCGTCGGCGCTGGAGCTCGGCAGGTCCAGGTCAAACCTGACACGGCTGGCGAGTGTCTGTCCGTCAGGCGCGATGGTCAGCGCATCCATGTCATTGGCAGCGCTGTCGGTGTTGCCGTCGTCTTCGTCATCGGTGCCGCGATTGATGTGGACATGCTCGCTCCAGGTCATCAATCCACCGCTGTGAAAAGGTAACACCATGGCTTGGCGCGCCTCCTGTTCCTTGGCGGGGTGCGTGCGGCGGCGCCGTTTGTCGGCACCGCTCCTGTCGGTGCCCGTGCGACCTGCAGCATCTTGCGCTGACGCGGGCCGGTCACGTACTGGCTGACGATCGAAGGCGCCAAGCCACAGCCACACCGGCGCAACATCCCGTGGACCAACGGCAACCGGGTTTTCAGGACTGTCCTCGCCGCACAGGCAGGCTTGCACCAGGCGTTCCGCCAACTGCGCATTGCCGCGCAATCGCGCCACTTCCGGGCGCTGCGCCAGATGCGCCTTGAGCAGGAGCTCATGACGCCGGGTGAAGCCGGCAAAGGCGACCAGCGCTTTTCGGGTGGCTTCCTGATTGTCGAACAACCAGTGCCCGGTATCGACATAAAAAGCCGACTGCAAGGCCAGCCACAGGTAGAGGTCGCGGTTCAACGCGGGCTCGGCAAAGACTGCCAGTTGCGCCGGCAAGGCCAGCACATCGGGTTCCAGTTGAGCCGTGGCAGCTCGACTGCCGCTGCCCGAGATGCGCTGCAGCCAGGTCGCATGTCCACCTACCCGCTGTTCCGTGGCCTGCGTCAAGCGCAACGTGGGCGCGCCGCCGGCGCTTCGAAACAGGATGCCAATCGACTTCTGCACCTCGTCCAGGTACACAACAGCCTCGGGGTGGTCGAGCCGGGCCAACCGGGAGATGGCGCGGTGCCACCATTGGCCCACCATCTCTTCCATCAGTCGCCGCCTTTCAATGTCTGAGCGCGCTGGCGCAGGGTTTCGCGCAGCGCATCGGCACCAATCTGCCACTCCAGATTCGGGTTACGTTGCTGGGCCGCCTGCGAAGTGTCGCAGGCATCCAGGCACTGCCCGCATTGGACACAGGAGAACATCATGCGTTTGATATTGCGCGGCTTGAGCCGCATCGGACAGACGTTGTCGCAGGCGGAGCCGATGGGGGCGTCGCAGGTCTTGCATTCACGCGCCCGCTCGCGCGCAAACGCGACCACCATGGCCTGCGGATTGGCCATCCAGGACAGGCTCTGGAAGTAGCCGACGGCGCAACCAAAGCGGCAAAAAAGGTGGCGCGCAAAAGCCAGTTCACAAGCAATGAGGAGCGTGGCTACACCGAGGAAGCGCAGCTGGTTGGGCGTCAGACTGCCATGCACCAGGCCACCCCAGATCACCTCTGGTGGCAACAGATAGGTCAGCAGCGTGATGGCCCAGACAAAACCCACCAGCACACAGCTGACGGCAAACACCGGCCACCAGCGCGGATCCGCCTGTCGACCAGCGCGGACGGTGGTATTTTTGTCCCACAGACTGAGCTTGCCGCAGGCGCGTTGCAGCAGGCTGTTGAGCATTTCCACCATGGAAAAGTGCGGGCACAACCAGCCGCAGTAAAGCCGACCGAAGCGATAAGCCAGCGCCAGAAAACCCAGCACCAGCACAATGCCTGGCAGAAAAGCGCGCCACACCAATTGCATCGCAGCGTCGGCCGCGTTGATCTCACCGCGGGCCAAGGCATCGATGCCCAGCGACCAGCGCATGCCAAGAAACCAGAGCTGGGTTTCATACAGGTCAAAGCGCAACAGATTCAGCGCCGGGGCCAGCACAAACAACAGAAAAAAACCAGTTTGCGTGATGCTGCGCCAATTCTGCCGACCCAGAGCGCCTTCAGACCGATCAGCCAGCATCACCAAACAGGGCACGCATCACCTCGTCAAGCGCTTGCGCCGTCGATTCGTCATCGGTCAGTGCATTCACGATCGCTGCGTGGCAGGACTGACGCATGCTCAGCCCGCTGGCCACCAGACGCCCGGCTGACACCAGCAAGCGGGTGCTGGCGGTCTCTTCCAGGTCCTGATCACTGAGACTGCGCAAGGCCGTGGCCAGTTGCACCAGTTGCTGCGCCTGCAAGATCGGCAAGCCGGTTTCAGCCTGGACGATGGCCAGCTCCACCTCCGGCTTGGGGTAGCTCAGGCTGAGGGCAAGAAAGCGCTGGCGTGTGCTCGGTTTGAGGCCTTTGAGCAGGTTCTGGTAGCCAGGGTTGTAGGAAATCACCAGCATGAACTCAGGCGGTGCCTGCAATTGCTCGCCGGTGCGCTCGATCGGCAGGATGCGCCGATCGTCAGCCAGTGGGTGCAGCACCACGGTGGTGTCCTTGCGTGCCTCCACCACCTCATCGAGATAACAGATGGCCCCGCTGCGCACAGCGCGCGCCAGCGGTCCGTCTGACCACTGGGTACTGCCATTGCCAATCAGAAACCGGCCCACCAGGTCGGCGGCGCTTAGATCGTCATGGCAGGATACCGTTACCAGGGGGCGCTGCAGCCGCGCAGCCATGTGTTCAACAAAGCGCGTCTTTCCGCAACCTGTGGGGCCCTTGATCAGCAAAGGCAGTTGCTTGCTCCAGGCATGTTCAAACAGGGCGCATTCGCTGCCCTGTTCGGCATAAAACGGAAACCCGGACACTCAGTTCCCGCCTCAAGCGTTGGCGCGATGTGACAGCATGCCCGCCATGCCTTGGTCTTCACTCTCCTGGCTGCCTGCTTTGGCAAAAAAGCTGTACAGGTAGGTCAGCAAGCCCGCAAGAAAGCCCACACCACCGGCAACCCGCACCCAGTAGAAGAAGCGCAGTTGCTCCTGCGTGGCCATGAAAGACATGGCGCTGCCATCGGTCGGCATGCGTTGCAGCCAGACTTGCAGGATGCCGGCGCCGGTGAGCGCCAGCACCATCAAACCCATGCTGATGGTCATGATCCAGAAGGACCACATCTCAAAGCTCTGGGCGCGCCGGCTGTTGGCCACCCGACCCCGCAGTGTCGGCATGGCGTAGCTGATCATGGCAATGACCACCAGCACATAAGCACCATAGAACGCAAGGTGACCGTGCGCCGCCGTGATCTGGCTGCCGTGCGTATAGAAGTTGATGGCACTCAGTGTGTGCATGAAGCCCCACAGGCCCGCACCCAGGAACCCAACCACCGAGCAGCCTACCGCCCATAGCACCGCCGCCTGGTTCACATGCTCGCGCCGGCGTCGCTGCACCATATTGAAGGCAAACATGGTCATCATGAAGAAGGGAATGGGCTCCATGGCCGAGAAGATGCTGCCGATCCACTGCCAGTAGCCGGGCATGCCGATGAAGAAGAAGTGGTGACCGGTGCCGAGAATGCCGGTGATCAGCGCCATGGCAATGATCACGTAAAGCCACTTGTCTATCACTTCACGATCGACCCCGGTGGTCTTGATCAGGACAAAAGCCAGCAGAGATCCGAGAATCAGCTCCCAGGTTCCTTCCACCCACAGGTGCACCACGAACCACCAGTACATCTTGTCGCGCACCAGGTTGTCCGGGTTGACGAAACTGAACAGGAACATCAGGGCCAGGCCCCACAGGCCCATCAGCAGCACCAGGGAGATACTGGTCTTTCTGCCCTTGAGGACAGTCATGCTGATGTTGAACAGAAAGCCGAGCGCGACAATCACAATGCCGACCTTGGTAGGCAGGGGTTGTTCCAGAAATTCGCGCCCCATGGTTGCCAGCAGTTCATTGCCGGTGAGCTCAGCCAGCTTGGCGTAGGGTACGGCCAGGTAACCAACAATGGTCAGCGCGCCAGCCACCAGAAACACCCAGAACAGGATCATGGCCAGCTTCGGGCTGTAAAGCTCGGTCTCGGACTCTTCGGGTACCAGGTAGTAAGCCGCGCCCATGAATCCAAACAGCAACCAGACGATCAGCAGGTTGGTGTGCACCATGCGCGCCTGATTGAACGGAATGTAGGGAAAGGCCAGATCGCCAATGACATACTGCAGACCGAGCGTGATACCAAACAGGATCTGCGCCGTAAACAGCGCCAGAGCCGCGACAAAGTAGTACTTGGCCACTCCTTGCGACTTGTATTGGAGAGTGATTGCTTGCATGTGAGAGTTCCTTATTTGTTCAGAGGTGCTTCAAGCATCAGCCTTCGATATTCGGCGGCCAGTTTTCGGTGTTGACGTTGCTGGTCCAGCGCAGGAACTCGGTAATATCGTCCAGCTGTTGCGGTGTGAAGTTGAACTGTGGCATGCGCCTGCGGCCCGGTGTCTGGATCGGCTGCAATGCAATCCAGGCCTTGATGAACTCTGGCCCGCGACGCTTGTAGACATTGCCCAGCTCCGGTGCAAAGTAAGCCCCTTCTCCCAGCAGTGTGTGGCAGCCGATGCAGTTGCGCGTCTCCCAGAGATGCTTTCCGCGCACCACTTGGGGGGTCAGAGTCTGCGCATTCGAGCGCTGCGGGATCTTGTGCTCACTGTCAAAAATCAGGGCAACAAACACCAGGATAAAAAAGACCGACCCGCCGTAAAAGATATTGCGGGCCATTTGCTTGGTGAAGCCGCTGGCTTTGGATTGACTCATCTTGAAGCGCTCCGTAAATGTGATACACGGAGGTTAGAGGGCTCGCCTCATGGCGTCCTTGAACTACTTCAAGAATTTACGCAGATGTCAAAGATTGACGCCTTGGCCCCGGCTTCCTGTTGGAGCCTCACTTTCGCAGAGAGACCGCGAGGCTCTGCAGGGCACGCCCAATGAGGCCGTGGGCATCGTAAAGTCTTGATTCGGCCAGCCCGGTGCCATTGGGGCCGAGTTGGGTGCGCGCATCCAGGCAGATCCATTCGCCCTGCGGCCTTCGCAACAGGTGGATAGTCAGATCCGAATTGACAAAGCTGTAGCGCTCGAAGTCAAGAATCGCACTGATGCCATTGCCGGAGTCCGCCGCCACGGCAACGCGCTGGTACTCGCTTGGCACTTCCCGGTCCAACAGGGGGTGGCGCAAACGGAACCAGATGGCGCTCGGGCCATTGAACATACGGCCCTGCGAAATCCGCGTCTCGACCAGGTCAGCGTAGCCCACATGCTTGCCGGCAAAAGGAAAGTAGCACGGCGCCGACTCTTCTACCGGTTTCGGCGCCAGCGGCAACGGATGACCCGGCAAACCCTCGGGAAGCGGCAACTCGTTCTCACGCTGGGCCAGCACGGTGAATCTGGCGACTTCTTTCGCGCCGGCCAGCAGTCGCGCTGAAAAATGACCGGCGTTGCGACCGGCGTAATCGGTGGCGACTTCGATTGCGA
>CAZZLB010000070.1:0-1647 GCA_964654655.1 uncultured Rhodoferax sp.
TCTCCAATCGTGGGCTTCGGGCGCGTGCGCTTCGTGGCTTATGTCGGCGAGATTCCACTCGTCGAAGTAACAGCTCCAAAACCAAAACGAAAGGTAATAAAAAAATGAAAGAAGTAAAACTATTAGCCGCTTCGTGGGGTAGGTCTTTTCTCTCTGCCGCGCTTGCGACTTATGTGGTCGTAGGATTCGACGCCAAAGCCGTGTTTTATTCTGGGTTAGCCGCAATTATCCCAATGGTAATGCGTTACCTAAACCCGAATGATTCGAGCTTCGGAGTCAAGAAGTAAAATGGCAATCACCGAATGGACGGCGGTTATTCTATGCGTAATAGCGATTCTAACTGCCGTTTATTCGGCGATGAGATTTATTACGAAAGCCATACTTTCAGAGCTTCGTCCGAATGGTGGAGCTTCTCTTAAAGATCAGGTTAACCGTATCGAAGCGCGATTAGATCACGTCTACACAATTCTTCTCAAAGATTACAAATAGACACGCCGAGCCTTACGCCTAGTTCTTGAAATTGTCGGTTCCGACTGTCATTCTACTTCTGGGAGCGACGTCAACGTTCTCACGGGAGCAGAAATGAACAGAGGACTAGAGATACAAATACTCGTCTATATGGCGATTATTGCGGGTTTAACTGGCAGGCTTGCTTATATCAAAGGCTTAAAAGATGGAAAAGAAATCGGCTTTACCGCTGGCTTTATGCGCGGAAAGAAGGTAAATAAATAATGTTTAATTTAGCCGATTATGAAGATGTTAATTCTCGGATTAAGCGATTTCGTACAGAATTTCCAACGGGCAGACTCGAAGCTTATATCGAGGACGTCGATCTAAAGGCGGGTTATATTCTGATTAAAGCTCTGGCGTATCGAAATTATGAAGATGAGAAGCCAGCCGCTATCGATTACGCTTTCGAGATTAAAGCTACTCACGGAGTAAACGCTAACTTCTTCGTAGAAAATTGCGTGACGTCCGCTTATGGAAGAGTTATAGGTGCGCTTACTCCAAGCGAAACTCGAAGCACTAAACAGGACATGGAAAAGGTTGAACGGCTAGAAGCGGCTCCAGTAAATATCCAACAAGCCAGAGCGGTCGGACTTACCTCATTCGAAATCGGCAGACTAGCCGCTGGCGATACTTCGGTCTTAAAAACAGAAAAGCCGAAAGAGGTAAGCCTAACTCTTGGAGAAGCTATAAACGATCTCGCCACAAAACTTGGAGCCGAAGTTATAGGCGAATCGCCTAAATGCGAACACGGTCACAGACTTCGAAAAGAAGGTTTAGCCGCTAAAACTGGAAAGCCTTATCTTGGCTTCGTCTGTACCGAAAAGAAAAAGGATTTTCAATGCGTGCCAATCTGGTACAAAGAATATGCTGGCAAATGGTTATCTCCAGACGATTACGCGCTCGCTATTGAAGAAGCGGGTCGCTAGTGATAGGCGTAGCGATCTCACGGGAGCAAGAAATCGAATGCGTCAAGATAGCGCTGGAACAAATTACAGCTATCGGTTGGAGCGCTCAGAATGCGGGAAGGCATGACCGATCGCTTAACTTCTTCGAATATGTAGCACAATACGCTGGCTCAATAGCGGCAGAAATGGCGGTTCAAAGTTACTTCGGCGAAATCAATATCGAATCTATTCG
>CAZZLB010000070.1:1747-10188 GCA_964654655.1 uncultured Rhodoferax sp.
CGGCAGAAATGGCGGTTCAAAGTTACTTCGGCGAAATCAATATCGAATCTATTCGCGAGCATAAGTTCAAGAATAAAGCTGATATCGGTTCGAATATCGAAGTTAAGTGGGCTGGGTGGAAAGATTCTGGGCTATGGATTCAGCCTTACGATCGTGACGGGGATACGGCGGTTCTGGTAGTCGGGAAGTCTCCAACTCTCTATATCGTGGGTTGGATTCCAGTCGTCGCGGCTAAGGTCAGTCGTCACGCGAATAAAAGTCAAGGTAACTGGTACGTTCCACAAAATCACTTAGCACAAATGGAAAACTTTAAGCGATCTAATGCTGGCAGAGAATGGGAGAATAGCCGTGGGTGATATGTTTATGAAGCTTCCAGATGGTCGAGAAGCTATATTTCCGCGAGATGGTGAAGCGGTGGTCTATATGCCAGCCGTCCAGATGTACGATCTTAAATGCCGTATATGTAAGAAGGTTAAGCCGCATAAGGTAATCCTAGAATTCGGCGAAATGCCTAAAGGTCTGGCTTGCGTGGAGTGTTACGGCTGTGGGGTAGTAGGAATCGAGAAGGTTCCAGAGAATGAATTATAACGAAATGTTATCAAATTGTTATCAAATTGTTATAAATAAACAGGCTAAGTCTACGCTAGGCGCTATTGACTCTCGCGGTACGATCAGTCCCGCTTCGCGAGCCGCTGTAGCGGATAGCTCGCGGGGAATCTCACGGGCTATCTATGCTCTACTATCGGCGAGCTTTATCTTCTCAGGAATGAATTCAAGTAATGCTGTGGATAACTCTAAAGATGTTGAAATGTATAAGTTATACACTCATATAAAGCTAATGAATGCTAAAGAATATCGATGTGTAGAGCTTCTCTGGAACGCTGAATCTAAGTGGAATCCTAAAGCGAATAACAAGAAGTCAACAGCTTATGGAATACCACAGCTTCTAAAGCTTAAAGAGAATGATCCTTATATCCAGATAGACTTAGGCTTGAAGTACATAAGCAAGAGATACGGTTCAACGTGTAAGGCGTGGGCTAAGCATAAGGCGGTGGGTCATTACTAACAGCGCTCGAAGTGAAGGCGGTAACACTAGGTTATGGCGCAAGATAAGAGAGCGCATACTTGCTCGCGATGGTTACGCTTGTCAATACTGTGGTGTAGATGAGCGAAGAGAATTAACTATCGATCATATTGTGCCACTAGCTCGAAATGGTACAGATGATGACTCAAACCTAATAACAGCGTGTAAAAGATGTAATTTCTCGAAAGGCGCGAAGATGGGCGAGTTTTTTAGTACGGTAAGGAAACCCCCGACTCTTCCCAATCTCTTTTCACCGCCAAACGAGTCTAAAAGTCATGCTTAAGCCTGAACTGGTCATAATCGGTCAGGATACCGTCGCGGACGTCTCTAATCGGCTGGAATCGGTTTTTTCGACGTCATCACGGAGCCTTCTAGGCTCTCAGACACCCAGAATCTCTTCAAAGCTAAACGATTTACCGTCACGCGGTCAAGAAGTCATCGATTTCGCGGCTAAGTGTGGTCTGGAGCTTATGCCGTGGCAGAGATTTGTTCTAATCAATGCGCTTAAAGTTAAGCCAGACGGGAGAAATGCTAGTCCGCTGGTAGCCGTGGTATGCGCTCGGCAGAATGGTAAAAGTACAATCATGATCGCGTTGATTCTGACTCGGCTTTTCTTATGGAAAGAGCCGCTTCAACTTGGCTCGGCGCACGTTCTGACTACGTCGCTGGAGACTTTTCGCCATATAGTTTCGATAATCGAGGCGAACGAATTCCTAAAAAAACAAATTAAGAAGATTCGATGGGCGCATGGATCAGAGGAAATCGAAACGGTTGACGGTTGCCGTTATGTCGTAAAGGCGGCGAACGCGGCGGCTCGCGGATTCGCTAAACCCGAAACCGTGTACATGGACGAAACTCGACAGCTTAAAGATCACGAAGCTTGGTCGGCTTTACGCTATACCCAGATGGCGGCGAGTAATCCTCAACTGTGGACTTTTTCAAATGCTGGCGACCAACACTCAATCATTCTCAATCAGCTTCGCGATCGCGGAATGGCTAGCGCGGCTGGAGCCGATGACGATATAGCTTACTTCGAATGGTCAGCGCCTAACGATAAGATTCTTGACGAAGAAAACTGGATCGCTAGTAATCCAGCGCTCGGCTACACAATCCATGAAGATAATATCCGCGCCGTTCTCAATGATCCGCCAGATGTAGTTATGACCGAAGTTCTCTGCCGATGGGTCAACACAATTAGCGCGGCAATTCCTCAAAAGGAATGGGACGAATGCGGAACGGAAAAAATCGAGTTAGACGACGAGAAATTGACGTGGCTTGCCATCGACTTATCTCCAGACAGGCGCGACGGTGCGCTAGTGGGCGCTCAAAAGAATTCCGACGATACCTTTAACGTAAAGCTTCTCCACACTTGGCACAATCCGATTTCGTTAGATGACAGAGCCATCGCGAATGAAGTAGCGCCATACGCCAGACGATATCCGACAGAATATGTCGTTTTTTCTCGCCGTACTTCGTCAGCGGTAGCCGCTAGACTTCAACCCGCTGGAATTCCCGTGATCGATATTGATGGAGCCGAATACGGTCAATCGTGCGACGAGCTTCTCTCGGCGATTACGTCGAAAAGATTAAAACACGGAAACCAAGAAGAATTTACTAAACAGATTCTTTCAGCCGTTGCGTTACCGCGCGGCGATGGCGGCTGGGTTATTGGACGACGGGCTTCTTCGGCGATCGTATGCGCTTGCGTTGCCGCGGCTCTTGTTACTCACTTCGCGACACGCCCAGAGACGGAGATAGACATTCTCGTCGGTTAGGTGTAAAGGTCTAGTTTAGACTTACGGTTATGGGAATTCTTGATGTATTTACGGGCGGGAAAAAAGCCGCGCGAGAGCCAGAGACTTTCGACGTTGCCGCTTCACTAGCTCCAATAAATACTACTAATCAATTATTTAATTTCTTCGGTGGCGGAACTACCGCAACAAGAGCCGAAGCGATGAGCGTTCCAACAATCGCACGCGCTAGAGGAATTATAACTTCTTCGGTTTCCAGTATTGAATTAGTCGTAAGAGATAAAGCTACCGAAATGGAAGTGGACGCTCCGCGAGTAATCAATCAACCCGACCCACGAATTCCAGGAGCCGCATTCTATACTTGGATCGCAGAGGATTTAATTTTCAGCGGTTACGGTTACGCAAGAATTACCGAACAGTTTCAGGACACGTTCCGCGTTAGATCAATGGAAAGAATTTCTCCCGATCGTGTAACTATTGAAACCAATTCTCTCGGTACAGAAATTTTATATTATTTAGTAGACGGTTACGCTATGCCAACGCAAGGCGTCGGAAGTCTTGTCGTATTTTATGGAAATGATGAAGGATTACTTCGTCGAGCTGGTCGCACAATTCGCGCTGGCGCTGAATTAGAAAGAGCGGCGGCGATGTATGCCGCGGAGCCAGTTCCAACTATGGTTCTCAAATCTAATGGAACTTCGCTACCCGCTGATCGTATTGCAAAATTATTAGAGTCCTGGGGGCAAGCGAGAAGATCGCGCGGAACGGCTTTTTTGAATGCGGACGTGACTTTGGAAACTTTAGGATTTGATCCAGAAAAACTTCAATTAAATCAAGCTCGAAGTTATGTAGCGACAGAATTAGCGCGCGCCATAGGCATTCCAGCTTATTACGTTGACGCGGAATCTGGATCATCGATGACATACTCCAACGCTTCGACCGCCAGACAATCTCTCGTCGATTTTTCTCTACTTCCAATTATGAAACAAATAGAGTCCAGACTTTCAATGAGTGATTTCGTTCCAGCCACGCAAGAAGTCAGATTTAATTTAGACGAATACTTACGCGGATCAGCTTTAGAACGCGCACAAATTTACGATATCTATAATCGAATCGGCGTACTCAGCGCCGAGGAAATCCGAAAAATGGAAGAGATGGTCAGATGAAACTAACCGTACCGATTACACTAACAGCGACAGATTCAATCGCTCGAACAATTACGGGTCGAGTATTAACTTGGTCAGAGCAAGGTCGTACGTCCGCAGGATTAACTTCATTCGTTCAAGATTCAATTAAACCAAAAGCCGTTAAATTAAATCTCGAACACGATTTAACACGCCCAATCGGTCGAGTCGTGGAAATGGTCTCGACGCCAGAAGGCTTAAATGCGACGTTCAAAATCGCAGAGACGACGGCTGGAACAGACGCGCTCATAGAAGCTGCTAGCGGTCTCCGCGACGGTTTTAGTGTTGGCGTAAAGGTAGATCAATGGAAAAACGTTGACGGTGTTTTAATTATTCAACAAGGTTCACTCGAAGAGGTCAGTTTAGTAACTGATCCCGCCATAAAGTCCGCGATGGTCACAGATGTAGCGGCGTCCGAAAATTCTGAATCTGATTCGAAAGAATTAGACGCAGAAAATCCAACAACAACCAAACCAGAAGGAGACGAAGTGGAAACCACTCCGACCGTTCCAGAAGCTTCCGCCGAAACGGTTGAAGCCGCTCAGTCAGTACAGGCAACAAATAAACCCGTTTTCTACACTAAGCCACGCTTAGAATTCTCAGCCGCTAAGTATCTCGAAAACAAAATCCAAGCCGCTCTAGGTTCAGAGGACGCTCGCCAATATATTATCGCGGCGGACAATAACACCACCGATAGCGCTGGTCTCGTTCCAACTCGTCAACTGCTAGAAGTAGTTAATGGTCTTTCAACTACAATCCGTCCAAGCATTGACGCAATTTCTCGCGGTACTCTGCCAGACGCAGGAATGACCTTCGAAATTCCTAAAATTTCGGTAGTTCCAACAGTCGCACAAACTAATGAAGGTTCTAGCTTCTCCGATACAAATATGGAGAGCGCGTTTATCTCAGTTCCAGTTAAAAAATTCGCGGGTCAACAAAATTTTACGGTGGAATTATTGACCAGAACTTCGCCACTTTTTTATCAGGAACTTCTTACTAATATGACCGCGGCTATGGCTAAAGCGCAGAACGCTTATGTAAATTCAATCTTGGTCGCTAACGCAACCGTAGACGGAACTACACTTTCAGCCGTTCCAACAGCGGCACAATTACTCGCATTCGTTTCCCGTGGTGCGGCTTCTGTGTATTCAAATACAACAGCATTCGCCAAAAATTTCGTTATGGGCGCGGATCAATGGGCTAACGTAATGACTCTCAACGATAGTGGTCGTCCGATTTACATGGCGGCTCAACCACAAAACGCTGGCGGTGTAGTTCGTCCAGATTCACTTCGCGGCAATATCGCTGGTCTCGATCTCTATGCTGATTTCGCTTCTCCATCGGCTGACGCTGACGGTTCAATGCTCATAATCAATCCAGACGCTTATACTTGGTACGAAGGTCAATCTTACCAACTACGCGCTGAATCAACCGCGGACGGTTCAATTAACGTCGGTGTTTATTCATTCGGTGCTTGCGCTATCAAACTAGCTGGCGGCGCATTCCGTAACAATAAGTAAAAACTAATCATCGGTGGGGGTCGCTCCCGATTCCCACCGAGCCGAAGTGAGAGGACGAAGAGATGGCAATAATTACCGCCGCACAATTAAGGCAAGTTCTTGGCGTCTCTTCGTCTCTCTACTCGGACGCTTATTTAGATGAAATAATCGGATCAGCCGAACAAACAATTCTTCCGCTATTAACCGCGAATCAAGCCGCGGTAGCTGAAGTTTATTTGACCGATAATGTCGCGTTCTATGTGACGCAACGTCCGCACGGTTTCGTAGAAGGTCAATCCGTCGTCTGCTCTGGAATCGTGCCATCGACTTTTAATGGAACAATTACAATTACTACAAATTCGCAAGGCAACCCATATATTTTCTCTGCCGCGAAAACAAACGCGGACATAATTCGCCGCGGTGTAATTCCAGCGGGAATCGCTTACTTATCAGGAGCCGACGCCGCAACACTTTACGCAAACACAGACGCGGTCGAATCCGCGATGTTAATTGTTAGCGTGGAAATCTTTCAATCGATTACGGCTCCAGGTGGACAAATTGAAGGTGTTGATTTTCAACCATCGCCGTTCCGCATGGGTAGATCATTACAAAATCGCGTAATAGGTTTATTAGGAAATTATATTGATGTCGAAATTATGGCTCAATAAATGCCGACTCCAACTTCAATAAAAGTCAACGTTCGCGATGTACTCGCGAGCGCTCTTACAGGTGTCGCCGCTTCGGTTTATAGTTCCGTTCCAGAAGCGGTTATTCCGCCAGCTTGTATTATTATTCCAGGAGCGCCGTATCTCGAAAGTACTCTGATAAATGGATCAGTTACAAAAGTTAAAATAAATTTCACAGTAACAGCCGCCGTCGCATATAATTCTAACGCTGGCGCTTTAGACAATTTAGAGCAACTAATAATAAGCATTCTCGGCGCTATGCCGTCGGGATACGTCGTCGGGAATGTAGATCGTCCCGCGATTACTTCGGTCGGTGCTAGTAATTTACTGGTAGCGGATTTAGACGTTTCGACCTACTACACACAACAAACAATATAGAGGAGCAAAAATGGCAACCACAATCGTAACGGGTCGCGATATTACTTTTACTATCTCGGCTTCCAATTATGACGCACAAGCAACGTCCGCGATTCTGACTCTGGAATCAACGATTCAGACTTATCAAACTTTAGACGGTAAGGCTTATTACACCACCGACACACAAGGAACTTTCGACGTTGAAATGTTAGCCGACTGGGGAGCGGCAAGTTCTCTATGCGAAGCTCTCTGGACTGCCGCCGCTAGTGCGCCACAAACCGCACTTTCAGTCGTTTTAGTTTCCAAGACTGGGGCTTCGTTCGCGTTCACAGTTCAACCAATCTTCCCAACAGCGGGCGGAGCGGCTCCAGACGCGCAAACTGTATCGCTATCGTTTACTTGCGTTACCACTCCAGTACTAACCATAAGTTAATTAAAAGAAATCGGGAGCAAAAATGAGACTAGAAATAAAAATTTCATATCAGGACGGACAAGAGGAAACCTATACCGCCGCTCCGCCAGAGTGGGCGAAATGGGAGAATAAGACTGGATTCACGATCCAACAGGTATCCGAGAAAATCGGAATATCTGATTTCTTATTTCTTGCGTATCACGCCATGAAACGAGAGGCGGCTGGGAAGCCAGTTAAGCCGTTCGATATATGGTGCGAAACGGTGGCAGACGTAGAAGCCGCTCCGTCAAACCCAAAAGTTACGCCGTCGGAAGTATGAATCGAATTCTCGTCGAACTAGCAATAGCGACGGGAATCCCGATGGAATACTGGAAAGACGGCGAATCGATATTAACGGCGATCGAGATACTGGAGAAGCGGAATGGCAAGTGAAGGAATCGCTTTCGATAAGAGCGAACTTCGCGGCGTCATTACCGCATTCAAAGCGATGGAAGAAGAAGGCGTAAAAGAAGCTAAAGATAAATCTGGAGCGCTTGCCGAATATGCTCAAAAGAATATCTCTAGCGCCGCTTCTTCGCTTCAATCTTCTAAAGTAGCTTCTCGAATTGCCGACGGTTCTAGAATAAGCAAGTCATCAAAAGTCGGAGAATTATCTTACGGATTCGTGTCTCAGAAGTTTTCTGGCGGCGGAACTACTCGCGATCTCTGGGGCGGTTCTGAATTCGGTTCTAATAAGTTTAAGCAATTTCCCATCTGGTCGGGAAGCGAAGGTCGCGGCTCAAAAGGCTGGTTTATTTATCCAACACTTCGCAGAATTCAACCGTATATCGTAAGCGAATGGACTAAGGCTTTCGATTCAATCATAAAGAAATGGACTTAATATGGCAGACAGTAGAACGTTAAAACTATCGATTCTCGCTGACATAGATAATCTAAAAAAGAATCTTAATGCGGGTTCAAATGAAGTCGAAGGTTTCGGGTCTAAATTAGGAGACTTTTCTAAAAAGGCTGGAATAGCATTCGCCGCCGCTGGAGTCGCCGCCGCCGCATACGCTGGAAAGCTTTTAATTGATGGCGTTAAATCAGCGATAGAAGATGAAGCCGCGCAAGCAAAACTCGCGACTACTCTAAAGAATGTCGCTGGCGCTTCGGATTCGGTCGTCGCTTCCACGGAAGCTTATATTCTCAAAACTTCGCTAGCGACTGGGATAACTGATGACCAACTTCGACCAAGTTTAGATCGTTTAGTTCGTTCAACTAATGACGTCGCAGAAGCTCAACGATTACAGGCGCTCGCTCTGGATATATCGGCGGGAACTGGTAAATCGCTCGAAGCGGTTTCCACGGCTTTATCTAAAGCTTACGATGGAAATTCCGCGGGCTTAGCAAAAATCGGCGTTGGTTTATCTGCCGCCGAATTGAAATCAATGTCATTCCAAGAAGTAACTATCGCTCTTTCAGATACTTT
>CAZZLB010000071.1:0-10062 GCA_964654655.1 uncultured Rhodoferax sp.
GAGACAAATCATGGATGCCGTGAATATCGGCTTCGGACGGTCAATCTCAACGGCAACGCCCTGGAGAGATAGACAATGGAAAAGCTCAGGTCAAAGACCGTCTCCTGCATCATGGTCGATCGCCATGACCTGCAATCGTTCATTGACTATCTCTATGAAGATAGATACCTCATCATCGAACGAGAGTTCGTTGAACCGGGAGACTGTATTAGCTTCTGGATCGACGAGACGTTGGATTGCCCTTCTGATGAAGAGCTAGCGCTGATGATCCGAGACTACGAATCGAACTTGCTTTTTTCGATCTTGATTGATCTCTGCCATCGAAAGCTTATCCCGGCAGGACGATATCTCATTCAGTGCTGAGATAGAAGGGACCACTCAGGCCATGAGCACAGACACTCTCAAAGACAGATATGAAGTGCGTTATGCAGAAGAGAACGAATGGAACAACGCTGGCTGGGAACTGGTTGACACTCATACTGGTGAGGTTGTGTTCAACGATTGTATGCAGCCAGAAGATGCCTTGCTGG
Source organism: uncultured Rhodoferax sp. (assembly GCA_964654655.1). Taxonomy (GTDB): domain Bacteria; phylum Pseudomonadota; class Gammaproteobacteria; order Burkholderiales; family Burkholderiaceae_C; genus Rhodoferax. Next base: position 531 of record CAZZLB010000071.1, read on the forward strand.
TTCGTGATCTGAAACCGCTTGTTGTGCTCTTGAACAAGCTCGCACGAGAACTAGAGCAAGAAAGAAGAAGCCGATAACATGGGAAATCACACAATTGAGTGCAAGTATTGTGAAGTGGACTTGCGCACATACGGACATGAAGGAAACTGTCCTGTCCCGGCTTATGAGTGTGCCGTAGAACAGCATCAGCGAGACCTAAGAGGCTCAATCGAGCGAGACTACAAGGTGAATGCGCTTCGCAAGGCGTTGAGGGAAGCTGAATGGGAGGCAGAAGAGGAATATCTCAGATATCATCCAAGGCCGAAGTTCCCAAGCAAGAAGTGAATGAGAATGACCGAGCTTGAAGCGTTTACAGTAATGCTCGATCGGTCGGGCTACAAGTACATCGAAGACACGGGAAGAGATGGAATCCCTGTATAACCGGACAAAGGGTGACGACGACGGGATGGGTGAACGTGGGGTGTTTGCTAGCACCTGCGATCCGAACGGACGAGGGCTTACCGAAAACACCTAGAATTCTAGTGTTTTTTCTTCTCTTTATTCCTTGAGATAATCCTGTTTGTATGGTATTCTGTATATACAACAGATGAAGACACCCACCATGACCACGAAGCAGCTTCAAGACACCATTCGCACGATCACCGACAAGCTTGCTGCACTCAAGGTGCAGCGTCAGAGCCTTGTGGCTGAGATCAACGAGCTTGAAGCTGCTCGATCGAAGATGGCTTCGAAGGTTCGCAAAGCCGTTGTCACCTCTGGCAAGATCCGGCGCACGAACATCTGGAACCTCAAGGTAGGCCAGACGATGCTGCACAAGGGCATCGAACGGAAGATCCTTCGTCTGGCCTTTCAGTGGAAGGCAGAACGTTCGAGCCGCACTCGTGCGTATATCTGGCTTGAAGACATTCATAGTCAGTCCACGGAGCTCCGAGGCTACTCGATCTTCCTGGAAGGCTGTGGTCCGGTGGACGTCATGGTGACGCCTCGCAAGTCGGCAGTCTGATCGAAGAGAGAAAGAGAACAAGGAAAGATGAATATCGCTCCCAATACGCTCGTGCGAATCAACACTCAGGAGTCTCCTAGTGAGTATGTGCGGCTCCGTCACGGTGCTTACGGGGTCGTGGATCAGATCGATGCTGCTACGGGGCAAGCGATCGTGAAGGTGCTCTACCGAGGCGATTACGAGAAGTTTGTGCTTCCGATCGACAAGCTTGTCAGTCCGTCGTATGTCAGCAATATTGGCGTACGGCATGTGGAGGAGGAAGAAGAGGACACTTCACCGGAAGTGTGCAACTGCTGTGGGTCGCATTATGCACAGGGTCGGACTTGCACGAACTGCTAGGAAGAGGATAACGTTATGTCGAAGGATACGTGTTTTCAGGCGATCGTTGATAAGGTAAATCTCAAGCTGGTGGTGGATGGGACGCCGGGGGTTTACTCGGTAGTGATCGAGGGTCTGATGGATGGCAAATTCAGCCTTGATACAGCAACCCTGAGTTTTGCTGTTGCGAGGTTTGCTTGCAATTCACTTCTCGAAGAGGGATTGAAGGCCAAGATCTACAAGCGTTCACGATCGAAGATTGAAGAGGTGTATTGAGACATGGCGTGCATTATCGAAGTCAAAGAGTTCAACGATAACACGAAGCATCATGCTGGGTATCAAGTCCTTCTCAACGATGGAGAAGTGATCGAACTCTACATCGAAAACTACAATCAATGTTGTGAAGATTGGGGATATCTGATATCAGAGGATGATTTCTCTGATTTCATCGGAGCAGAAGTTTCCTCTGTTGAGCGAACGGACAAGGCACTTCGTTCCTCGATGGTTGAACGTTGGGCACCGGCAGACGGAACGATCGATGTGGTGGCTCCGGGTGGTGGCGGGGATTTGCTGTTTGTGAACGTTCACACGAACCGTGGCACGCTCCAGTTTGTTGCGTATAACGAGCACAGCGGGTATTATGGGCACGCAGCAGGCGTAGTTTCTCGGTATCTTACGAGCGAAACTTACATCTGAGAGAAAAAGATCAGATAAGGTTTTAGAAAAGGTTATTGACCGGGTATAGTTGAAGTATGACAAGGCGAGACGAAACAACGGAGACGGTCCTCGGGACGATGACCTTCAAGAACGACACTGAGTCGTTCAAGGCTGGTCAGACGGTGGAGATCGGTCGAACGATGTTTGCGGCCCTTGGTGGAGCCTATTACAAGGTTTTCGGAAAAAAGGTCTGGGTGCATTCGAACGAAGTGATCGTTCACGGCATCCAAGCGATACAGAGGCGGACATATCGTTCGGTTCTGTGATAACAACAACGGTAAGAGATAGACAGGTATAGAGGTATAGACAACATGGATAAGCACATTCTGCACTCGGTTCTTGAGACGGTTTCGGTTGGTTCTCCCATCACGCTGAACTTTGTGGCTCCGTTCGAGAATCTCTCGGGCGACTACACGGTTCTGGTGTCCAAGGTTGGACGTGGACGTGGCGGCTCCCGTGTGATCTCGGTGGCATCAGCCACCAATCCGTCAGACAAGATCGATGCTCTGGACGTGAAGGGAACTCCGAAGCTTCTGGGCACTGGTGTGAGCGAATACATCTCGACGGTGGTGTATGGTGGAAAGACCTACGGGATGGAGGATCCCATCGAGACTGCTCGGAATCGTCCAGCAATCCGTCGTGGAAACGACGGAAAGATCGTCTCGCCGGATGCAACCGCAGCCAGCACGATGCCAGAAACCGCTCCCGTGCCGCACACGAAGCGTGATCGTGCCCAGCGTGCTCAGAAGAGCAGCAACACTTCCCAGGCTCACCGGGTTGCGCAGGCTCTCGGGAATATTCTGACGGAAACTCCCACCACGAACTTCCGGCTCGTGGCGAAGCAGAAGAGCTCACCGATCAATGGTGAGTGGTCTGTGAGCGAGTTCAACTACGCTGACAATATCCTGCGCATGAGCCTCGTGTCGCTCTCCAACCCGGAGACCACCTTCGCATTCGACTCATCGGTTCACGGTGTCGAGGTGAAGGATGCACAGGTGATTGATATCACGGAGTAAGCATCCCTCGCAACAAGCTCTTCATCTTCTTTCGAAGAGCAGCCTTTTCCGGACTTTCCTCCCTCACAGCAACAGGCTCCGGTTCCCGCAAGAACCCTCCCGGTTCCGGAGCTTGTGGTTGCTGCTCTCTCTTCCAGAGAGCACTGTTCACAAACTCCTCGCTGAGATCTTCCAGTTTCATCTTCCCAGCTTCATTTACAGCCAGGATCGGTTCTGGAGCAATTATACTCAGGGCCAGTTCCAAGTCTTCCTCCCCATCATCGCTGCTGCTAATAGCCTTTTCTGAGGCTTCACTTTCTTTCTCAACCGTTGGTGCATCCGGAACGTTTGCTGCCTCTCCTGGGGCGTTTAGGACGATCTGTGCGTGACCGATAAAGGGGAGGAGATACTGTGTTTCGAGGATTACCTCGGCTTTGCAGATATAGGTTTCGGTTGGAGAGAAAATGCAGAGTTGTTCTGGGAGAACAAAGGAGATGACGTGATCTGAGAAGGAGATTGAGCCTGGGAGGATGACACCGAAGCCTGTGTTGTCTTCAAGAGTAATGCGGCAGAGAATATCAGCAGCAGAAGCTTCTTCTCTGGATAGTTGGGAGAAGAGGGAATGATAGTCTGAGGATACTGGCAGCGATATTTTCTGATCTGGAGTTATCGAGACGAGGATGGGGGTCTCATCAAAAGGCATGTGTTATCCTTTGAGAATACGGCGTTGATTGTCTTGGGGATAATACTGTTGGGGTTGATGATTGTTATACCCGTGCTGTCTTCCGTCTGTTATAACCTGCCGTCCGTTATAGCTTCCCGCAGCAACGACTGCTTCACGGTGAACGAGCAGTGGACCTAGAGATAGCATTGGTGGAGCGTGAACTTCTACCAGAGGAGTAAGCAGCCTCGGGTTGTTCAAGATCTCTTGAATATTCACCTGCATTTGCTGTTGTGGCACTACGTAGGCCTTCGCATCATACTTAGCCACAACGAACGGTTGGGTTGCCAACCGACCATCCACCACACCAACTTCTCGTGCGAGAATAACCGTGTTCCCGTAAGCTTGCTGACTAGCTCGGTATACCGGATATCCTTCACGTAGAGACACTTGCTGTGATGCCTGTTGAGCTGGATTATATTGCTGTGGCTGTTGTTGTTGCCCTTGGTTTCTATGAAATAGACGATCGATGTCCGCATCGTTGATTGCGTTCGAAGGTATACCGCTGACTTGGTGAAGCTGCATCTGCTGTTGCAGGATCGCATCCATATCAACGTTCCGGACTTCTTTTTCAATCGGCACTGGATTGAAGTGTGGTTGTTGCGCACGACGAGCAACAAGATCACGAATATACGGATCTGTTATCTGTGCTTCTTTTGCAGCTTGATCGATCTGTGGTTGATTGACCTTCTGATCAAGATAGCTCTTGCTGTTGCCTTGCGTCTGGTGCCTTTGTTGGCGTGAGCGAACCTGTTGATCAAACCACGCTTGTGAGCCATCGTCAGATCTTCTATTTCCGTTGTTGCTTGACATGGTGAACTAAATCCTCCGGAGGGAATATAGAGGAGTATGAGAGGATTATCAGGCTTTTACAAACCCACACTTGCCGAGGACTTTTTCGAGGAGGACTTCTTCTGCCGGAGCTACATCAAACTGAACGTGAGCAAAGTTCGTCTCGATGTTTTCCTTGATGACCTTGGCTTGTGGAACATACGCACGAAGCTCCTGTTGGATCGCAACAAAGTCTCTGCGCACATCTTCTCTCTTGAAGAAGTTCGGATAACGTTTGACGAATAAGTTCTTCGCACCGGTTGGTGAAGGTGTGCTCTGGTTTTTCTGTGGTTCGTGAAACTCACTTTGAAGTGGTTGTGCGTATCGCATGTGATATATCTCTGCTCCTGTAGTCCTAAATAGCAGGCTCATCAACTCTTTCCAGATGACACCAACCATCATCCAACACGTATAACACATGATCGTCCACCAGCAACTTGAAGTAGGTATATATCTCGTCCTGCCACGGTGCAGGATAATGCATCTCCAACTCGTAGTTTCCTAGATATATCACACACGTTCCGTTGGGGATCGATACTCCAGTATCTTCCGTATCCCGGTGAGGACTTGCTGTCCCATACACAAAAGCTTCCAGAGGCGGCTGGATCTCTTCCGAAAATCGATACGTCGATGATATGCTGTATAGCTTACCCGTCTCTAAATTCGTATCCATTTTCTTTATTCCTCCGCTTTTCTCTGATATCCTGTTCCCAAGACCTCTACACACACCCCAACACAGAGATAAATATGAACACAGAAAAGCAACAGGCCGAAGCCGAGACAGAAACTACAATGATTACGGGACGTTTCATTTTCACAGCATTCAGTTTGCTAGCCGGATGCGTATTTCTTGAATACGGCTGGAACACTGGACCTGTGGCCATGTTTCCACGATTGCCGAGAATGACCTTTGGAGCATCGATCGGGATCCTGCTGATGCTTTACACCTTGATGAAGATCGTTGCTGGTGCGTTTACATCCGAACTCAAGGCTCTGATCGTTGATGCCCTCGAAGATATGGACGCAAAGGCAAGACAAGTTCAAACCTCCTTGATGGCTATCCCAGATCTGGGTGACGAAGAAGAGGAGGAGGAAGATGACGAAGAGGAAGACGATGATGACGAAGAAGAGGAAGAAGACGACGAACAAGATGACGGTTAGTTGAAAACGACTGTATACGTACCGGCTGGGATCAGTCCCTTATCGCACAGATCATTCAGAATATAACCACACATGTGTGGTAGATCCTGCCCAGACTTCCACCGAGCAATCCGACCCTCTTCATACTCGGTATTCTTTCCCTGAGCAACCTCGAAATTGAGCGAGTGTTCATCACCTTGTTCTTCACCGTATGCAATGTCATATGGTGTGCCATAAACATGTTGAATGAACGTTTCAAGGTCACGAGACAAAACCTTGTTACCGCCTGGTATTGGGGTTGTTATCAGCCCCGCAGGTTTGATTTCGGATCCATGTCGAGCAGAACGAATAGCTTCGAGTATAATACTTTTGAGTGCTTTTCAGTCAGCTTGTTCATTTTACCTTATCCTACGAGATAACGGAGACGGAGAACGTTTCCGATGCTGTTGCGTGTCTCACGCAGATAACCGATCAAGCTAAGAACAACTCGACGTCTCTCTGCTGCGGCTGGGTTGTGGAAGTAGTTCTCACGAAGCAGACCTTCTCCCTCTTCTGCCAGCTTATCCGCCTGCTCAAACGTTTCATTCAGAAACGTTTCGATCTTCTTGTTGTAAGCTTTTAGCTCTGTTCCCTCGCCAGCCGAAAGCATCACAGCGTCAACATCGAGAGCTTCCTTGATGGCTTTCTTGAGCAAGTCTTTTGTTTTTGTGTCCATGTGGCAAACGTCCTTCACGAATAAGTATGCTTACCCTGGTTTTTTCCTTGATCCGGTCTGGATCAGAACCAGGGGATTATCGTTGGGGTGAACCTTCCAGAAAGCTTCTTCGATTGGCGGTGGCGTGCCCTTTCGAAACCACAAGAGCTTTCTCCCACCGGGTGCTGTGCTGGGATAAACACCGAGGATCAGCACGGGGAATAATGTGATGGATTTCGAGAACGGAGGGATTTAGGGAGAAGGAGCAGACTTCGCACGAAGTCTTTTTGAGTTTCTTACTGCTGCTGCGTCGTTTCCGGACTTGCATCGAGGTAGCACTTGATGCAAGCATCGAGCGTGTTCTGGTGAATGGTCAGAACGTTCTCGAACGGCTTCTGATAACCACCAGCAAGGTTCCAGACGATCGGCTTGTTCAGCTTCCGAGCGACCGTGAAAACGATCTCGTCTCGGCGTTTCATCTGCTCTGTGGTAAGGAAGCCACCCAGCGGATCATTGATATGAGGATCCGCACCGGCTTGGTAGAAGAGAATATCGCAGTCCTTGAACTGCTCGATAAGAAGACGATCAAGAACGTCCAACCAACGATCGAAGTCCATGTCAGCCATAGCGAACTTACCGAAGGTGTAGTGCTCGATAAGCTTGTCAGCACCATCGAAGCCATCGATAATCTCCTGCGTGCCATCACCGTAGTGAGCATCGAAGTCAATGATCCCAATCTTGTTCACACCGTAATCCCGGTAGAGAAGCAGCGCTGCAACCATCAGACCGTTGAAGGTGCAGAACCCGTAACCACCATCATACTGAGCGTGATGGAAACCACTCGTCGGACTCATGGCCACCGTGTTGTTCTCGTATGCATACACCGCAGCGTTGAAGAAACTCCCCGTCGTATACGGGAGACTCTTTGCCACGCTCGCCAGCGTATTCCCAAAGCCGTTCTTCTCACGACCCGTCAACACACCCAGCACATATGTCGGATCGTGTGCCACCGAAATGTCATCTTCTGTCAGAGGCTTCCAGTCATTCACAACACGAACACGAGGATTATACCTATACATGTTCACCACATGCGCAGGCTTGCCAGCAGAAGGACTGAACGACTGATTGTCCGGAACAGTCTGCTCCACGTTGTAAAACACCGCAAGATCACTGCCACGGTTCACCGTCGTCGTTGTTGCCATTGTTCTTCCTTCTTCTTCGTCTTCCTGTAAGAACAGAATACCACATTCCTCCGATTTTCTAAAGGAAACCTAAAGGAATATCGGAAGAAAAAAACGCTGGAATTCTAGCTGTTTTTGAACTTTTTGGATGGACGGGATGGTGGAAGGGAAATCTGGAAAAAGGTAACTTTGTAAATCGATAACGTAGCTTGATAGCTAAGTGCTCGAAATCATTACTAAAATTGCATCACACAGTTATCAAATCTTATCGTGAGTGAGATTTCTGCCATAGCGGCACCGTCTTCGTATGAGAGGTCACCGAAGCCGATTGTTGTGCAGAACGCACCTTTGATATCCCAGAGTTGAACGACGGTGCCTGTTGGGTCGAGCATCTTGAGTTGGATATCACGTTTGTAGAAGTCTGGATAGCCTGCACGACCAGATACGGACTCGTAGCAGAGGCGTGCCCATTCCTGCACTTGTTGTGCACCGGAAGGAGCGATGGGGTCATGGAGGGTGACGGCCAGAGTTCCAAAGGTTGTTTTACCGGCGACGTAACGTGTGCTGTTCAGCCAGTTGATTGGCACCTCTTCAGTTGTGATCTCAGGACGAGCAGCGGTTTTGATGAGGTAAGCGTCGATACCTTCGATTGCGAAGATAAACGACCGTTTCATTAGCGGTGTAAATCTTGCTGGAAGCATCTCTGGAACTGAAAGTGTTTGGGCCATTTTAGTTGTCTCCTAATATCTCTGTCTTCTAAATATTACGTTGATAAGTGAATATTCCTATCTTCAACTAGCAAACGCATCTCTGTTTGTCACGAAGAAGTCGATGGACAAGAATTCCATCGAAGTTGTTGGGATGAGGAAGATCTTCCCACGCATGATTTTGTTGTCGAGATCAGCTTGTGTTGTTGTGCTGGAGTCGATAACGACCTTGTATTTCTCGACACCACCAGCAGACTGATAACGAGCCATGATTGGTTGAACGGCTGCGTTGAAGGCTGACAGGGTTGTTGCTCTCGCTGGTTCGAACAGGAAGCGTGTTGCGACTTGACGAACTTCACGACGGATTGCAATGAGAAGTCTCCGGACGTTTACACGGTTCAGAAGGCTATCCTTGTTCAAGAGTGTCTTCTGTCCCCAGACAACTGGACCGACACCTTGCTTGCTCAGAAGAAGGTTCAGTCTTGCCACGTAAAGGGTATCGGAGTTCGCTTGTGAGAGGGACACAGCAAAGTCTGAGACGTTTGACAGAGTTCCTCTGGTGAAGCCAGCAGGGGCATTGAAGGGCTGACCAACCGCATCGTTCTTGGCATATGCACCGAGAACTGCAACGGATGGTGGCATCTTCTCATAAACCGTTCCATTTGTCAGAGCGATATTCACGTCTGGGAAGTAAGAAGCAACGAAGCTGCTATTCACTCCACGGGTTACGAACTGTTGTGCAGTCTGTGAGACGTTGACGTTCTCGTATGAGCCAGTAATGGAAACACCATTTACGTCATACTGTTCTGGATCCATAATGTAGAAGCAGTCGAAGCGATCATTTTCAACGGCATTGATTGCTGTGTCTGTGACGTAGCGAACACGGATACCAGGGATCGTGAGCAGTTGAATGCTTACGTCATTTACGTCTGAGATGACGTTGATAGCTTTCATATATGCTTGCACGGTTGGACCGTCTGTCAACCCACGACTGGTTTGTGTGATCTCTTGTGAGACCGCTGCATTTTTGAGATAGCGTGCGTCGGCGTCGAAAATCCGTGTGCCATCAAAACCTCTCTCCAGATAGAAGGAGAACTTCGCAAGCTTCTGAACTGTTGCGTTGCCAACGAGGTCGTTCACAGACAACGCACGGGTCTTTGTGGCATTGTCTGCTGCAATATGTCCACTGCGCACGTAAGACCAGCTAAGAAGTGCTGCCGTGTGC
>CAZZLB010000072.1:0-7093 GCA_964654655.1 uncultured Rhodoferax sp.
GCGCGGGTAGATTCTCTGGTGCGAGGCGTACAGGGAGATCAGTTCCCCATCGGCTTTGATGGGGATGACCTTGTGCGGTTCGGGTTCCGTGTTGCTCAAGCGATGTCCTTAGTTACCAGCGTTCCTCGCATCCTCAGCCATTTTCCGTTTGAAAAATGCACCAAACCATGCCGCCATGCCGAGCATGAAGGCAATCACGCCAATACTCATCAAACCATAGTCGGTGCTGAACAGATCGGTAAGCATTTTCATGGCTGGTTTCCTTTGAATATGAAGTACCGGAACTATACCCCCTCGGGTATGAATTGCGCTGATGTGCGTCAACGGAAGTCTGAATTTCGGAACTCAGTAATTGGGCAACCAGGCGAAGGCCCTGCCCAGCATCAGCAAGGCAACCAGCAAACAAAACCAGGCAAAGAACTGTTGCAGCCGTGTGCTGTCCATTTTGTTCGCCAGCTGCCGACCCGCCAGCAGGGCCAGAACGGCGCCGCTGGCGAACGGCAAGGCGACTGCCCACAGCACGGGCCCGTGCAGCGCCGCAGCCGCTACCCCGCTGCTGGAAACGAGTGCAATCACGGCCAGCGAGGTGGCTTGAATGCTGCGAAACTCCAGATCGGTATGGCGCCGCAAAGCCGGCACGATAACAAAGCCACCACCCACACCGAGCAGGCCGCTGAGCAGCCCGGCAATCAAGCCGCTCCCGGCCAGAGCGCGGGCGCAAGGCAAGGTCCAGGTCAGACGGTGATCAACTTCATTGACACGACACAAGACGGTCTGCGACGACGCAGGCGTGGGCTCCACACGGTGCAGCATGCGCCATGCAGCGTACATCAGCACGAGGGCAAAGGCCACCAGCAAGGGGCGATTGGGGAGCCACCGCGCCAGCATCACGCCAAGCGGCGCCATCAGCATACCGACAGAACCGATCAGGGCCGCTGCGCGGTAGCGCACGATGCGCTGGCGCAGTCCCAGAACAGCACCGATCAGCGCCGCCAGTCCAACAGCCACCAGACCGACAGGTGCTGCCTGCTGCACCGACAAATGCAGGCCAAACACCAGAAGCGGAATGGCCAGCACACCGCCGCCAGCACCCGTGAGCGCCATCACTATTCCGATCAGGGAGCCCAGTGCAATCGCGAGCGTCATACCTTCCATCCCCGCAATGCTAATCGAGCTCCAGTGACCGACCCTCGCCCGCCTCTTCGACCGTGCGGCCCTCGCGGATGTGGTAAATCCGTTTGAACGAAGGGATGATTTTTTCATCGTGCGTCACCACGATGATGGCCGTCTGCGACTGCCTGGCCATCTGGTTCAGGATGCGCATCACACCGAGCGCACGCTCGCTGTCCAGCGGCGCTGTCGGCTCATCGGCCAGGATCACTGGTGGCCGGTTCGCCAGGGCTCGCGCAATTGACACACGCTGCTGCTCGCCGCCCGAGAGCTGCGACGGCTCGGCCTGCGCCCGGTGGGCCACATCCAGCGCCGAGAGCAACTCCAGCGCCCTGGCGCGCGCGGCTGCGTTGGAAACGCCAGCCAGCATCGGCAACAGTGCCACGTTGTCGGTCACATCGAGAAAGGGAATCAGGTAGGGCGCCTGGAAGACAAAGCCTATGCTGTCGCGCCGCAGCGTGCGCAGGTCGGGAATTCTCCAGCTGCCGTCATAAATCACTTTGCCCCCCAGCACCATGCGACCGGCGGTCGGCTCGATGATGGCGCCCAGGCATTTGAGCAGCGTGCTCTTGCCCGAGCCCGACGGTCCGACCAGACCCACCACCTCACCGGGCCCGACCATCATGTTGACGTCCTTGAGCGCCTCTACCGCCGTGTCGCCCTGACCGTAGATCTTGCGCAGACCTTCAATGAGGATGCCGCCCTGGTTCATGCGCTCTTACCCACCAATGGCCTCAGCCGGATCAACGCGCAGCGCAGCCCGTATCGCCAGCGTGCTGGCCAGAGCGCAGATCAGCATGGTCACACCAAAACCGGTCAGCGCGTCGCCCTGCTGCAGCAGCACAAACTTGGGAAACACCGGTGCCCACAGCGTGGCGGCCAGTTTGCCGACAACAAATCCGATCACACCCAGACCCAGCGCCTGCTGCAGGATCATGCCGGCAATCGTGCTGTTTCGGGTACCGATCAGCTTGAGCACGGCAATCTCGCGAATCTTGCCAAGCGTCATGGTGTAGATGATGAAGGCAACAATCGCCGCACTCACAACCGCCAGAATCACCAGGAACATGCCAATTTGTTTGGCTGAGGTGGCAATCAGCTTGGCCACCAGGATTTCTTCCATACCTTCGCGCGTAAAGACCTGCAGATGCTTCCAGCGCCGGATCGGCTCTGCCACCTGTTCCGGCTGCACGCCCTCCTGAACCTGCACCAGAATCGCGTTCACGTTATGGCTGCTGGTCTGCGTCGCCTGCACTGCGTCCAGCAGACCCGGCGTGCCCGGACGGTTGAAAGCCGGATTGGCTGCGGTGCGCACACGGTCGTTCAGTATGGCGTCGTTGTCTTTCAGAAACTGTGCCTCCTGGGCGTCCTTGAGCGATATGAAGACCATCGGGTCACCGCCTGAAGACACCATGCGCTGGGTCAGACCCACGACTTCGTAATCATGACGACGGATTCGAATCCGGTCACCCAATGCAAAGCCGGTTTTCACGTCCGCCACCGCTTCGTAGTGGCTGCGCGTGAAATGGCGCCCTGCCACCAGATAGCCCGGTCCGCCTGGCTCGCCTGGCTCGATACCCACCACCATGGCCCGCACCTCGTCCCTGCCCTGTTGCACCTGCATGGTGAAGTAAGTCACGTTGGCCGCGCGTGCGACGCCCGGCATTCCCAGAACGCTGCGTACCAGATCGTCCTTGATGCTGGACGATTCCGCGTACGGGCCCTGCGTGTCCTTTTGCACCACCCACAGATCGGCGCCACTGTTGCTCAGCAGCGCCTGCGCATCATCCACCATGCCCCGGTACACACCTGCCATGCTCAGCGTCACGCCGATCAACAAGCCAAGTCCGAGTCCGGTAAAGACAAACTTCTGCCACGCATGAAGAATGTCGCGCCCGGCCAGACTGATCATGGCGCAAGGCCCGCGCCAGCGGGCTTGACCAGTGCATCAACCACCTGCACCCTGCTCTCGCTGCTGAGCGCCTTCTGGCTGTACACCACCACCTCGTCACCGGCTTTCAAACCTTCGAGCACCTGCACCTGCCCCTCCAGGCTACTGGCCCCCAGACGCAGCGTCGCGAACACCGGCTTGCCCGATGCGATGCGCCAGACACCCGGTACTCCACCCTGGCGCTGGATGCTGGCGCCGGGAACGAGAACGGTCTTGCTGGTAGCGGGCAATTGCAGCGTGACTTCCGCCATTTCGCCCACCGACACGGCGGACGGCATTTGCTCAAAGGCGACCTGGGCGATCTTTTCTTCGGTCACACTGTCGCTCAACAGTTCGACCCGGGCCACACGACCCACCATCGGTACTTGCGGCTGCGATCGCAGCACGATGCTGGCCTTCAGACCCGGTGCCAACCCCGCCGAACGGCTCTGATCAATGCGCAGCTTGATCCACAAGCTGCCCGGGTCGATCAGACGCAGCACCGCCTGCCCCGCAACGACTGTAGAGCCCGCCTCGGCGTCGCGACCGCTCACAACAGCGTCGGCCGGTGCCAGCAGGCGCACGTTCAGGCGCTGCTGCTGCAAGGCCGCACGGTCTGCTTTGAGTCGCGTCAAATCCTGCCCCGCTCCAAGCAAAGTGGCTTGCGCGGCTTGCAGAGCTGCGTCGGCCGACACCTTCTCCTGCACGCGTGCTTCCAGGGCCCCGGCACTGATGAAGTTCTTCTCTGCGAGATCCTGATTGCGCCGGAAATTGACGACAGCCAGTTCACGACGTGCCGCTGCGTCAAGTTGCTGCGCCGCCGCCGTCGCCTGGGCACTGACGGCACGCGCGATGGATGCATCGAGCGAGGCAAGCCGCTGCTCAAGGTCCACCGGGTCCATTTCGGCCAGCAGCTGGCCTGCCTTCACGCTGTCACCGACGTCCACGCGGACGCTGAGCACGCGCCCAGCCACCGTGGGCCCAACCATCCAGTTGCGCCGCGCCTCTACGGTGCCAATGCCGAACAGGGCTGGGTTCAACGTGCCTTCCTTGACCTGGCTGACGGTCACCCGAGTGGGCGCCAGAGGGCCGGAGCGCAGCATGACAAAGGTGAGCGCTGCAAGCAGCAGGACAGCCAGGGCAGCCAGCGACAGGCGACGTTTCATTGAAGTCGAAATATTCATGCAGTCTCACTGACAGTTGTTATGTTGCTTCCACTCAAAACAGACGGGGCCCAAGTGTGGGCCCCGAACCTTGGATAAAAACCTCGCTTGCCGTCAAGCGTCAGCTCACTCCTTGATCGCGATCCTGTCACCAGGACCGAACTCTACATTAGCCCGGAGGTAGCGTACCTTGACCCCTTTTTCTTTCAGGACATCAAAAGCCAGCTCGGCACGGGTTCCCGAGGAACAATGAAACAGCACCGGCTTGCCTGCAGGAATCTCAGACGAACGATTGGCCATTTCTTCAGCCGGAATGTTCATGGCGCCGGCGAAATGCCCTTTGGCAAATTCTTCGGCTGTCCTGACATCGACCAGCAGATGGGACTTGGCTTTGACAGCTTCTTCGAAGTCCTTGATCGACACCTCTCCGTCAGACAGCTTGCGCACATAACTGATCTTTGTAGGCACCGCACCGGTCAGCAGCTGATTTCCAGCAGCCACCCAGGCTTTTGCGCCACCAGCGAACACGGTAGCGCTCTTGTATTCCCACTCCCTGGTCCACTCCAGTGCCTCATTGGCCTCCTCGTCGCGGTCCGAATAAAAGACGATGGCTGCACCGTGAAAATCCGGAAATTGCTTCTCGGCTCCGCGCAGAGCGGCGGCAGGAATATTGACGGCACGCGGGATGTAGCCCGACGCTGCTTTTTCCGGACTTCTGAGGTCAATCAGCACGAGATTGCCGTTCTTGACAAAGGACACGCTGGACTCGGTTACGTAATCCAGCTTCTTCCAGCCCGGTTCACCCTCCGGGTACATGCGCACATCCTTGAAGCCGAGCTTCACAGCAATGCTTGCGGATTTTGGACTGAGCATGCAGGACAAGCCACCGCAGTAGAAGATCAGGGTTTTCGCCCGATCGGAGGGCAACAGTTTCTCGCCCTCCTTCTCAAGTTCATTGAACGGGATGGAAACCGCACCGGGCAGATGGCTCTGGATGTAGCGTCCAGCCGGGCGCGAGTCAATCAAGACAAAACCGCTACCACCCTTGTGCACCATCTGCTGCAGTTCTGGCGCTGCAATGCGGGTGACGCCCGCAGGCAGCGGTGCAATGACTTTGGTGATGGTCCTGGCCAGGTTCTCGGGGCCAACTTGCGAGAAGTCAACGGTGAGCACCTCATCGGCAATGATGTCGCCAGCGGAGCTCGCATTCCTGAACTGGGTGGCGCCGTCGAACTTGAACACCAGCACGCCCTTGTTGGCGACTTCCAGCGCGATCGAACGCGCCGTGTTGGTCACGGATTTGACGCTGCCAGTCACTTCCTCCGCAAAGGCCGGTGCGGCCAGTGCAAGCGCAAGTGCAAGTGTCGATAGGTGAAACGCTTTCATGTTGACTCCCTGGCAAAAATTGATAACTCCATACCCCGGGCTTTCTCAGCAGCCAGCCGTCTTCTTGAAGGACTTGGCCGTGTTCTTGCCGTCCTTCTCGAAGCGGGCACGGATCTCATCGCCTTCGACGATGCGCTTGTCCTTGAACTTGTCCAGTGTCAGGTCATCAGTAACCGTGATCGTTACCGTTTCTGCACTCTTGGCGTCCTTCAGGATGGCGGTGGCCGACTTGCCGTCCGGCGCCAGCTTGATCTTGGTGACTGGTCCAACCATCTTGCCTTCATCAGCGAAAGCATTGGCAGTGAAGGCGGCACCCGACAGGGCCAGCACAGCGCTCAGAATCAGTGTGGAAAGTTTAGATTTCATATTGAACTCCTGACAAATACGATGTTGTTTAGAACTTGACTTCAAAAGTGGCATAGATGTTGGTAGCGTCCTGCAAGGGCGCTGTCGTCATCATCTGACCATTGACACTGCTCATCTCGACCGGTGCGCCAACCCAGTTATTGCTACCCGTGTAGTCGAAGTGATAGCGCTGAACGCCAAGGCGGAAATAGGCGCGGCTGAAGAACGATGAAATAGGCGCCTTGTCGAGTTCCTGGATCATGTAGGCCTCAACGACGTCACCGCGCGTGCCGACCTTGGAGGTCCACATGTCATCGGCCGCCGGTGCGAAAGTGATCCAGTTCTTGGAGCCGTGGTTGTACTCAAGTCCCAGCCTGGTCTTCGACGGCAAGTCGTAGCGCATGCCCAGGTAGACCGCCGTGCCTGTCTTGCTTGTCGGTGCCTCGGGTCCGAAGAACGAGCCCGTCATCAAGCCCTGGAAACCAAACTGCGCCGAAACATTGTTGTTCGGATGCGTGCGACTCACAGCCCAGTCAGCAAACAGCTGCAGATCGCCTGGTCCGACTTTCTTGATGGTCCCCATGGCGCCCAGACCTAGCCAGTCAATGTCGCCGAGATTCACTTTGGCAGCGGTGTTGCCGAAATAGGTGTTGCTCATGGTCGGCGCGTCAAAGATGTTCATGCCACGGTCATACATCAGCCAGACACGCAGTGGGTCGGTGTCGATCGGCACGACCGAGAAGCCCACCATGTCCGTATCAGCAAGCGAGTTGCCTGCCGCTTTGCTGAAGCCGCTCTCAAAGCCCCGGCCGTAGCAGAACTTGCCGTAGGCACCTGGCAAAGCGTCGATGTCAGGTGCGTAGCCAAGCGTCATGCCGTCGAAGGCATAGTCGATCAGCAAGGACGGCGTACCGCCATTGCCGGGACGCGGATTATTCAGACGCAGATTGCTGGGTGCGCCGTTGGTGGTCGGGCGACGGCCCACGGAGAACCAGATTTCCTTGTCCGCGATGTTGCTCCAGGTGGCGTAGACACGGTCCACGTTGAGATAGCTGTTCGACGGCAGATGACTCAGGGTTCCGTCAAAAACGCCAACACG
>CAZZLB010000072.1:7193-10016 GCA_964654655.1 uncultured Rhodoferax sp.
CCGGCCGTGGACATGCCGCCGGCCTGCGGCGCACCAAAGTAGCTGGAAGAACCCGCTACTGCCGATGGGTTGGCAAAGAAGTCTGCCTGCAACTTTTGCTGGACATTGGCAAAGGTCGCGTTGACATCAGTGAAAGTCCGCGTTTCGCCCTGCAGGGAGTCGATGCGGAAGCGGTAGTCGCCGCCTACCGTCAGCCACTTGCCAAGTGACTTGCCTTCGAGCTTGCCAACCTGGCTCTTCAGATCGTCCATCGCGGCCGCATCGGATTTGGCAGCAACCGCTTGGACCTGCTGTGCGGTTTGCGCGGCCTTGGCCTCATTGGCCTTGACCTGGTTCTTCAGCGCTTCGAGTTCGCGCGACAACGAGTCAATGCGGCTCATCAGGTCGGCGTCAGCCGCACTGGCTGCCAGTGGCAGCATCATGCCTGCAATGAGCGCAGCCAGCACATTCATCTTGAATACCTTGTTCATCAAATTCTCCTGAAAAGTTGAGGTAAAAATCGGTTCCGCCGGGTCAGCTGTGCTTGCCCGGCGCTGCCTCGTCACCAAGGTCTTCCCAGCCGGTGATCATGGCTTTGATCTGGGATGTGAGCTTGTGGCCGGTGGTGGAGAGGTACAGGTGCGAGATCAAAAAGGCCAGCATCAGGAAAGCACCCAGCGTGTGACCAGTGGCAATCCATTCGAGGCGCAGACCGCCCAGTCCCCAGGATGCCCAACTCGCATAGAAGAGGTAGAGCCAGCCGGTGAACCAGATCAGGGGACTCAGCAGCGTCAGCACAGCCAGATAGGTCAGCCGCTGCAGCGGGTTGTGCTTGTTGCTCAGGCTAGGCCTGAACGGATGCGGCTCATCCTTGAAGATGCCCGATGAGTAGTACTTCGCGATAGCCGCAACGTTCTGCAGCGTCGGGATGTAGTGACGCCACTCGCCGGTCGTGAGATGCCAGAAGATGGCAAATATCCAGAGACCGACCAGGGTCCAGGCCGCCAGAGTGTGGTAGGCCACCGCTTTTTCGAATCCGAACAGACGATAGGTGCCGTGGACCTCAAAGCCGGTCACCAGCATGGAGATGATCAGCAGCGCCTGGGACCAGTGCCAGAAACGCTCAAAAGGTTTGAAGAGATAGACGCGTGACATGAGTGTTCTCCGGTTTAACTGTTGCGCTTGCGCGCGACGACACGACCCAGGCCATGACCCAGGACACCCAGCAGGGTGAGCAAGGCCAGCGCCCAGCCACCGAGCTCCAGCCAGCGGGCGTGGTCGCGGCTGCGACCTGGCATGTAGACGCCATCAATCTTCTCCAGACGGCCGTTGCTGACGTGACACTCGGCACAGCCCAGCGCTTTTTCCTTCGGCGCCACCATGTGCGTGATGGGCCAGGTGCTCTCGGTTTCGATGAAGTCAACCTTGCCGGAGAACTTGACTCCACCCGCTGCCATGCCGGCGGTGACAGCCTTTTCCCAATCCAGGTTCTTCCAGAATGCAGTGCCATCACTGCCGGCCAGGTGCGTGATGACCAGGGACTTGTTGACCGGGTCGTATTGCTGCTTGCCGCGGAACAGCTTGACCGGCCAGATCATGGACTTGCCATCGGTCGCACTTCCTTCAAAGCGGTTGATCTGCGTTGGCTTGTCGCCCTTTTCAATCTTGTCGCCCAGCAGTGTGTATTTGACGGTGCCGTTGAACCAGAGGTATTCGGGCTTGACGTTTTCCTTCCAGACAAAGTCGCCCTTGATGGTCATGTACTTGTCGTAACCGTCATCGTCTTTCAGGATCATGGGCTTGCCGTCCTTGTCGAGCTTGCCGGCGGTGGACCAGTCCCAGGACATCTTGGTTGGTTGTCCGCCGCGCGCATAAGCCGGGATGTGACAGGTCTGGCAGGCCAGCTTCGCTGTGTGCTCATTGAGCACTGCGGTCTTATGCGGACCCTGGCCGTGGCAAGCCTGGCAGGTGTCGGGATTGGACTTGTCTGCCACACCGCGCATGTGGGCCGGTGCCTTGTCCTTGGCGGTGGGTGCGTAGCGGCTGCCAGGGATCTGGTGCACATCGGTCTTGTGGCAGGTGGCGCAAGAGAAATTGAGGCCCTTGGTGTCCATGTGCACGTCAAGCTCCTTGCCCGGTGCTTCGAGCGAAGTGTCCAGGTCGCCATGCTTGACGCCATCGCCACCGCCGCCATTGAAATGACAGGTGCCGCAGTTGTTGCGCCGGGTCGGCCCCACCTTCTGTGCGATCTCCTTCAGATTGATGCCGCGCACGATCTTGCCTGATCCGGGCGGAAACTCGGTGTCCTTGGTTACCGGGGCGCCGGCAAAACCGGAAGGTTTGGTGTACTTGCCCGAATGGTCATGACAGACCAGGCAGTCGACGTTCTCTTCACTGCTGAAATCAAAAGTGTCGTCGCGCCAGCCGTAGCCGATATGGCAGCTGTTGCAGGCCGCTTCATTGGACTTCACCGAGGTGCAGAAATTGTTGACGATGTGCTTCTTGCCCAGCACCTGCTTGGTATCCGGGTTGATGAACTCCCACTTCCAGTGCTGCGTCAGGTGGATCTGCTTGGCAGCTTCGGTATGGCAGCTCAGGCAGGCCTTGGTGACCTCGGGGCCGGAGGCAAATTCGCGATCAAGTTCCTTGAACTTGCTATGGTCAGCGGTTGACTTGAGCAACTTGACCGGCGCTGTTGACACCACTGCTGGCGTTGCCGCGACAAAAAAAATGGCCGCCATCGCAGCAGCCATCAAGTATCGAATTCGCATCACAGTTTCCTTCGCTAAACAAACCTGCAAGTCCAAGCGCACATGCGCTCAACAGCACTACGGGTTTATCCTA
>CAZZLB010000073.1:0-10007 GCA_964654655.1 uncultured Rhodoferax sp.
GGGGTATTGACATGCGATAGAAAAAAGTGTATGGCATGGTTACTGTATGTATATCCAGTAGTGGAAAACGGCCGAAAAAATACCCCCGGTGGTGGCCGGGGGTAATAACCGTGACGGGAGAGGGCGCCCGGTTTAAGCGCCGCCCGATTCCGGAACATCACCGGAAGGGGCGGGATTTTTTATCGTGAGCGTATCGACAATATCCTGCGCCTCAGGATATTCCTCGCAGTATTTCTGCCACCCTTCCGGGGGAATAGTAGCGCGGAGTCGCCCATCAATCAGGTGCAGCAATTGCCCATCGTTGGAAGTCTCGAAAGTGTGGATAGCCACGAATGGGATAGCCCCCGACTTATCGAACCCATAAACCGTTTTTGACGCCATGTTAATGCCCTTTCTCTAGGTGAATATCAAGCCGCTTGTGCGCTTCGTCGGCACTTTCTTTTGCATGGTCGGCTTTCATCCGTGCCGATGCAATCTCCACTTTCAAAGCGGCCCAAGTTGCGAGCGCAACCGCTACCGCTTTGAAAATCTCTATCAGAAAAACGCTTTCGTTCATAGCGCATTAGCCCGGAGGTTCCGCACGATGAACAAGCCGCACCACAAGCAAAACCTGTACGGATATAAGCGTTCCCCAAAAAGCCAATTGCCCATAAGTCAGAGTAATAAAAACCTCGTCCTTATTATGCGATAGCCAAAGCGCTATCGGAGCGAGCGCCGCAGTAATTGCCGCCGCTTGAGCCGCGAATGAAACCGCGCCGCCTATTTGCTCTCCGGCTTTGCCGGTAAAAATTCCTGCGATCAAAGATAGTAACGGATTCACTTAACCCCCCTTGCGATTAGCCTAACGGAAAACATCAAAGCATGCGACCCCTCGAAAACGTCCGCAGGGTTCATCCAATTGCAATACTCCGGCGAATCCGCACCGTAGGCTTTCGCGCCGATGTATCCGCCGATGGTTCCGAATTTCCACGCCACAAAAGGCAGGACGCACAATCCGCAAAAGGCGCGGAATATGCGCGAGAAATACGGCAACGAAAACCATGAACCGGAACCGATGGGATGCAAAATATCGCCGCCGCGCAGTTCAAAGAAAAAGCGCCCCGAATCCGGAAACGGATTCATAAGCGATTGATTCCGATTCGTAGAAATTCCGCGAAGGACTTTCATGCTATGCCTAGTCCTGTCATTATTTCCGCAAGATAATCCCGCGTTTCCTGCGGCGCTTTCGCCAGTCCTTTGCGCTGGACGTTTCCTACGCCCCAGTTGTAGGATGCTACGGCTTCCGTCCACGTCCCGGTGGTGCGCTTCAACTGCGCGAGATACCGTGCCGCGCCGGGAATTGCGGAGAACGGATCAAGCGGGTCAATGCCCATGCTAACTGCGGTTGCTGGCATAAATTGGGCGATACCTAGCGCCCCTACTTTCGAGCGCACCGCGCCGGTAATAATGTCCTCTCGGAACCGCGATTCCCGATAGAGGACGCGAGCGAGCAAGCCGGACGGCAAGCCGTATTCCTTTTCCGCCTGTTCAATGATAGGCGCGTATTTTGCCGGAACGGTAAATTGTGCCATGGCGTTTTCGATACTCCCCAAAAGTGAATCAGGTTCCGGAACCGGGGGCGCGTCCGGTTCCGGATTCGGTTGTGTCGGATCAAGCGACGCGCTCGAAATCGCCCCCGCATTCGTATAGTACAAAAGCGCGGCGGAAACGACAAGAGCAACGAAAAGGACGCGCATTACAGCAACGTATAGAGAACACCACGAGCGGCGGCAGTTTCAGCGCCGCTGCAAATGTAATAAACGCCTTTTCCGGCGGCGACCTTTATTGGATGCGATAACTTTCCTTCGAACCCGAAATAATTGGACGACGACGAAAACACGTTAGCCACGTTCCATTTTGAAAGCACCAAAATATCCCCGTCGATAATTGACGCGGGGGCGCTCGCCTTCGCAATCAAAACGCCGGGAGTATTGTTATTTACTGCCGACATATGAAGATCGGCAGTCCAGATAATTGCGCCGTTTGTATTTGCGCCGGGGGCAAAAACCGTGTCCGGAGTATTCGCGGCCATAGCCGTAATCGATTTATAGCTAGCGCCGTATTCGATATGGGGAGTAATTGAGGCCTGAGTAAGCGCAAGCCCCCCGGTAATCGAAACCTGCGCGTTTATCCCCGCTTGAAAGTCAATATCCACCCCGTAGAAAATCCGCAGGCGTTTTGATGCCTGCGCCGCGTTTTCTATCACGATTTGCGTAAAGGGAACATTCGCGATAAATCCGGGGGTCACATAGACAGGCGCAACCCCGGCATAAACCGAATCTTGAAAATGCACGGTAGCAAATCCTACATTCGTTTGATCTTGATCGACATAAAACGAATTCCCCGCGATCGGCAACGTAAGCGCCGTTCCTGCGGCTTGCGAACGTGCGGAAGTCAAATCCACGTCCACATAAAGCAACGTTGCGCGGCGCTGGTCCCGGACGGGTTCAAAGTCAATCGAAGGCGCGGAAACGCCGGGAAAAACGGGTTGATTTTTTGCGTTCATTTTGTCGCCTCTCACTTAATCGTAGAAAACGCCATCGGGATTTTTTGCATAGAAGGAATCGCGCACGGCTTTCCCGGTAGTGTCGGAGTTATACCAGTCCGTAAAATCCTTCCATAACGAGAACGTAGCATTTTGCGGAAGCGTATCCGTTACCGCTTTTGCCGTGCGTAATCCGTTCAGCGTGTTTAGCGCGTCTTGTCTTACCTGCGCGGGACTTGCGCCGGGGGCGGAATTGATATTCACAATCGAATCCGGTGAAATCAGTTGCCGCATTGCGATTTCCGTTTCCGTTACCGCATTCGATGCGGAGGTTTTCGCGGACGTATAGATTTGCGAAACCTTATCCGCCAATGCGCCGCCAGTATTCGCAATGCCTTTTGCCGTGGTGTACCCCTTCCAAATCAAAAACGCGGCAATGCCGATTCCGGCGATCATCAAAACGCCTTCCGTATCCTGCAACAGAGTCCCGGCTTTCATTTAGCGCCCCTTTGAAATTTGATAGACCACGCCGACAATACCGATAACCGCCGCCAAAATAACAAGCGTGTTTCCGGGGTTACGGGAAACGATGTTAGTGGCGGGGGCTTGCGCCTGCTGCGCCTTAACTAGCGCCGCCTGCGCTTGCACCTTCGCGGTTTCGGCCTGCGTTTGCGCTACCGTCTTTTGCGTATCCAGCGCAAGTGAGGCCATGAAACGATTAAAGGAATTCGTTTCCGCCGCGCCTTGGATTGCGCCTAGTTGCTGCTGCGTTTGCAGGGCAAAAGACGTAACCTCTTTTATGCCGCTGAAAATATCGCGCAGTCCGATGGATTGCGGGTAATCGGTTTGCGAAGGTTGCGCGGCTTCCGGAATCGTCCATTCGGTTCCGTCCGCAAGTGTCATTCCGTAAGCGGCCATTATTTTTTGCTCCAAAAGAGATACAACCCAAAACAGACAAGCCCCACAAGCGCGACGGTTTGCGCGTCAAAACTTGAGGGCGTTTCGTTACCTGTAACGGCAGTGCCTATTCCCGCGTTTTGCTTGGCTATCGCGGCAAGTTCCGCGCTAGTCGGCATTGTACCGGAGAGGCCGGCCGGGACGCTACCCCCGCGATAACTGGACGAGGCAAGGCCGTTAGTCGTCGCGCCGCCAGCAAGCCGCTGGACGGCCTGCGCGGTGCTGGCTACATCCTTCGCGGTTTTCAAGTAGTCGAATGCCTGGCCAAACGTGAGAGGGTTTGCCGTGCCTGCGGTACTCAAAACGAGGTCGGACACTACCGCATCGGGAACCGCACTCCCGCCGCTCGCCACTGCCGCCGCAGCGATCTGATCGACGGTTTGAAATCCGCTGCTGAAGGCGGACGCGAGATCCGCCCCGGCAGGCGAAAAATAGTTCGCCGCGAACGCCTCGAAACCGGAACCGGAACCGGCAATCGACGTGCCGACAGTTTCGCCGATGGCCCATGCGTCAGTAGTCGCGGCAACCGCCGATTCCGCAGCGAGGGAAGTACCGCCCGAAAAATACGCCGCAGCAACCGCCGCAGCAATCGCCAGCAGATTTCCGCCCCCGAAAAGCCCGTCGTCACTTTCGGCGGCTTGCCGCGCCGCCTCCTGCTGTCCGAGCATTTCGCTCTTGTCCGTATACGCCTTGAAAAATCCCCCGGTATCGCCGCGATTGTAGGCAAGTCCGGTCAGCGGATTTGTGCCGCCAGCGTTCGCGATTACGGCACGACTTGTCCAAGTGTCAAAGTCGTTTTGGTTGTTGTAAAGCGAATCGAAATGCGGAACGCCCGCATCGTCGATATAGGTGACGGTCGGGTGCGCCGCATCGGGGATCGTGATTGCCCCCGGCTGAGTCGAATAGGTATAAGGCATGATGGGCAAGAAAAAGGGGGCGGGGCAAAATGCCGCGCCCCCTCTTTACGGTTGCTTGCGTCAGGCGCGAGCCATGATGTACTCGGTGATGACGGCCTGCATCTTGACGTTGGCACCGCCGGTCACGTCCGCGATAAGCTTCGGTTCCGCCGCACCCGTTACGTCCCACAAATCAGTAAGGTTGATTTGCGCCTGACCCTTGGAAGTCATATCAAGGACGTAATAGCCTGCGGTAATCGAGCCGTAATCCGCGTTATTTTTGGCGCGGATATTGTTGCCTTGCAGGTTGTAGCGAACATCCACGCCTGCGGCGAGTTGTGCGTTATTCAGCACCGCCGTAGAGGGTTCGCCAGCGGTAGTGCTGCCATCCGTCCGCACGAATACGGAACGAATCAGATTACCCGCAGGCAAGCGGATTTCCTGATTCGCATTGCTGGACGTGAGCGCAATTTCCTGATAGGAAACTTTCTTGAGCGCTACCGGCATGGAAATAGCGCCGGTTTGCGCGTCCGGCACTTCCACAAGTTGCTGAACGAACACGTCCACGTACATGGACGAAAAGACCACGGTTCCGCCCACGAAGGCATCCCCCGGCTGACCGAAAGTCATGCGAAGCTGGAACAGCGACAGGCCGGACGAACGGAAATTGCTGTCCTTAGGGCGGACGCTATCGCACGTCATAAGGTCGATAACGCCGTTTGCCTCGACCTGATAGGTTGCGACTGCCACGCCGGAAGGCGGGGTCACGGCACGGGCATTGTATTCAATGCCGGGGCGTCCGTAAGCGCCGAGACAGGCGAACCAAAACGGGGCGCTAAAAATATTGTTCTTGCCATCCGCGATGACTTCGGCGCGAGCAATAACTTGGCAGGGCGATTCCGCGCGGACGGAGGTAGCGAGCGCGGTAACTTGCAGGCCACCATTTACGCGCAGAAAAATGCTTTCGTAATCGTAGTCGCGGGGGAGGTCAAGCGTGGCGAAACCGCCAGCGGTTACGGGAACCGATGCGACTTTTCGCAAAACGCGATATTGAGAGGCCATTTTTATGTCCTTTGGAATGGTGGAAGAAAACCGCCGGAGCGATTTACAGATAGTCCTTCAGGACGGGCAGGCGCTTGGCAACGATGACGGCGACGACGGCGATTGCGGCGATTTTGGCATAGTGAGCCATGATGGAATTCCCTTTCAAAGAAATTGAACGAAACTATCGACGGAGCAATTTAAAAATATTTGCGCTATCGAAGCGAGCGAGGCCCGATCTTAAAATAAGAAAATCGCCTTTGTCAAGATTTATTTTTGCAAGCCCCGAATGCCCAAAATCCGCGCCTATTTCCTTCATGTCCTCCAGCGCGAGGCGGAACACGTAAGCGATTGAACATTGCGAACGGGCGGAAGGCATGAGCATTTTCGGACGTTGCGCAATCAGCACCACGGAAAACCCGAAATGACGCCCCCGCGTCAATAACCATAGGTTCTCGCGCTTCGACGCATTGAACAGTTCCCCCGCTTCGTCTATGAAAACGTGCGCGTGATACACGTCAGGACGCGCAAGGTATTCAAAAAACTGCCCTTCGTCGTCGAATACGATTGCATTTTTCGGCCATGACCCGTGTGCGGTTTTTGTACCTACCGGATCGAACACGATCACGTTCTGCCCTGCGTCCGCGACCTGTTGCGCGATGCTATGCGCCAGCGTGGTTTTGCCAGATTCGGTTACGCCGCAAATAAGGGTATGCATTAGGGTTTCACTCCGTAGACTTTCCAGTTGCGATTCAGCAAGGCGAACCGCAGCATGGACACAATGACATCATTGCGCGAATGATCGAAGCGGAAAGCGACTTCATCGATGGTTTCCGCGATTGTTGCGGGAATCGTAACATCGAACCGCTTTTTATCGGGATTGTTGCGGAATGCTTTCACTCTTTCGCGGGAAGCCTTGGGGGGCGCTGATTTAGGCATTTTGTTACCGGTAACGAAACCGCCTCGGGTAGTGGGTAGGGGGGTAATGAGGGTTTCACCTGGCGGACGGCTTAAAACGCGTTTTACGCGGTTTCGGTCGCCATAGAAAACACCGGGGGCAATAGAGCAGTCGCTCGCCGCTTGAATGTACGGCAACGTGCATATTGCCCCCGCAAAACGGGCAGGGAGTTAGCGCCCCGTTTTTTCTCGCACCCATGCGCCAAGCCTTTCCATTTTGGTGCGGGATTTTTCGTGCATCAGGCGGGGGCCGATATAAGACCCTAGCGCGATGAATAGGCCGATTTCCGGGGGCAAATCGGGAACCCCCCGCGCCTCATAGTAATTGCGAAAGGAAAGCCGCAAACCCTCCGCTTCAGCCTTATCCATCGGCTGTCCTACTTCCGCGCCCAATGTCCAGACGGCAACATTGATAACGAGGTTTGCAGACTCCCGCGCCGCTTGGTCAAGGCTTAAGCGCTTGTCCGGTTCCCCAACATTTACCGATTGCGCGGCACTCTTGGGAGGCAAGGCAGAGGCCGCAGCACTCCCCGCCTTGCGCCCCCTTTTTAGTGCAAGGCTTCCGTCCGCTTTGCGCTTGGGGGTTCCGTCTGCATTGACCGCATGGATAGCGGGGTCGAATTCCGCATGGATTTCGGCATGGACTTCCGCGAGCGAATCCAATCGAATACTGGACGTTTTGCCAGTTGCGGCATTATCGGGCGCGGGGTTATCATTCCCGCTCGCGCCGCCTTCATTGGCGGGGGTTTCCGGGACTTCCGGATTTTCAACGGGTGGCATAGATGGCACTCTCCTATATAGACAAAGCAAAAGAATTAAAAAAATTGGGGTTAATAGATTTTGCAATTCCGAGAAAAGGCAAAGAACATCATTTAACCCCGTCGCAAAAAGGCCGAATTACAATAGCCTTTAAACAGAATAGCGAAGTTATCAAAAATCCGCAAGACTTCCAGCGGGTTAGCGTTTCCCGCAAAACGGCGAAAGCATTGGATAGCGCCGCGCTTATTGTCCGCAAAGCGAAGAAATCAACCGCCTATATCCCCATGGAAAAAAATCAGGAAATCCGCGTTCTCAAAGGCGGAATTATCCGCAAGCGGAAAGGGGATTACGAAATAAAGGTCTATCCTGCTGGATGGGATACGCTGAAAACCGCCGACAAGCTTTTCAAAAAGAAATTGAAACGCGGCGAATATGTCACCGCGCAAATTGGCGACCACGCGCATTTCAATCGCACATTTACCAACAAGGCGGAAATGCTCAATTACCTTCATAACTGGCAACCGAAAGACCCCCGCACGAACAAAAGCGATTTGATTACGAAATTCGCGCTAGTAAAAGTCCGCAATGATCCTGATTATGTTTTCAAAATCGGAATGGACGAGGACGAGGATTACGAGGACGAGGATTACGAAGAATGACAAAGAAAAAAGCCCCGGTAAAAGTCGCCATAATTGATTTGGAAACAGACCCCTTTAAACATGGCAGATTGCCGCAACCGTTCGCCGCTGGATTTTTCGACGGGGAAACATATCAGGATTTCTGGGGCGCGGATTGCTGCATTCAATTGCTGCATTTCCTTTACCGTTATCCTGACCCGCTTATGATATTCGCCCACAATGGCGGGAAGTTCGATTTCTTTTATATTTTTGACGCGCTGGAAAATCCGGTCAAGATAATAAACGGTCGCATTGTGTCCGCGAAAATCGGCAAGCATGAAATCCGCGATTCTTACGCAATAATTCCGGTTCCGCTTTCGGCCTATCAAAAGGACGAGATTGATTATCAGATATTTGAAGCGGACGAAAGAAACAAGCCCGACAACAAGGCGGAAATATTGCACTATCTGGCGAAGGATTGCGAATACACCTATAAGCTCGTTTCTGCCTTCGTCGAAAGATTCGGAACTAAATTGACCATTGGCAGCACGGCAATATCCAAGCTTCGGGAATTGCATGATTTCCGCCGATGCAATGAGGCGCACGACGACGAATTCCGCCCCTATTATTTCGGGGGCAGGGTTCAAGCTTTCCGGACGGGCATCATTCCCGGCAATTGGAAAATATTTGACGTGAATTCCATGTATCCGCACGTTATGCGTAGTTGCCAGCATCCGACAGGACTGCGATTCGCGCACGTTGCAAAGCCCCGATTAACCCCTTCCGGAAATCTTGCGGGATTTGGCGAGCGCCCCTACTTTATCGAAATCGAAGGCATTAACAAAGGCGCATTTCCTACCCGCACAAAGGACGGACTTGATTTCACGTGCGAACGAGGAACATTTAAAACCATGTCGCACGAATTGCAAGCCGCGCTAAAGCACGGACTGTTTAAACCTACGCGCATTATTTCCGCTCGCGTCCCGCATCAATCCATTTCGTTCGGGGATTACGTGGATACCTACGTTGCGGAAAAAATCGCGGCGAAGAAATCGGGCGACAAGGTAACGGAGATATTCTCCAAATTGCTGTTGAATTCGGCCTATGGAAAGTTCGGGCAGAACCCGGACAACTATTTCGATTACATGATTGTCCGCAATCTGTACGAATTGCCGCAGGACGAATACGAGGCGGGCTTATGGTCGCTTTACGAATTACATGGCGAATTCGCGATCTGGCGGAAAAAGAGCGAGCGCAAAGCTTATTTTGACGTTGCGACTGCCGCGAGCATTACCAGTGCGAGCCGCGCCATGCTGCTGGACGCAATATCGACGGCGACAAATCCTATTTACTGCGATACGGATTCCATCATTTGCGAAAGCTTCGCCGGAACTGTGCATGATTCGGCGCTGGGCGCTTGGAAATGCGAAGGCGAAGCGGATACCCTCGCAATAGCGGGGAAAAAGCTTTATGCGGCGTTTAAAGACGGCGACTGCATCAAATCGGCAAACAAGGGGGTTCGATTGACGCCTGCCGAAATAGTCCGCATTTGTCGCGGGGGTTCCGTGACATGGAAAAATCAAGCGCCTTCGTTTTCGATTGCGAATAAAGGCGGACGATTTGTGGAAAGAGTATTGACAGGGAAAAAATAATCCGGATAATTCGACTTGCACCACGTTTAGCCGCTACGGATCAAGCGGTATTTTGGAGAGGTAATATCATGAGCAAAGAGCAAATCAAGCTTCAAAAGAAAGTGTCCATTGCCAAGGTTTTCGGCAAGGTCAATTCCGCCACCATTGCGAAAACGGGCGGAAACGAAATCCACGTCTTGCGTATTCTCGGTTCCGCCAACGGAATCAAGACGGGCGTTTCGGATTATGGTGACTGGAAGGCGCTTTCCGGCCAGTTCCGCGCCACGAACCCGGAAACGGGCGAGCAATTCGACGCTGCTACTGCGTTTCTCCCGGACGTCGCGCTGGATATGATAGCCGCTTCGCTTGAGGGTGGCGCGACTGCGGTAGATTTCGCCTTCGATATTTTCGCGGTGCTGGACGAATCCTCAAGCGTTGGCTACACGTATCGCGCTACGCCCCTACTGCAAGCGGCGGAAGATAGCCCCATCAATCGCATTGCGGCGAAGTTGCAGGCGCTTTTGCCTGCCCCCCATCACGGAAAAGGACGAAAAGAAGGGAGGTAAAAATAATGCGAATTTCTCATGTTGTTTGTGTAGCACCTTTGGGGGCGCATCGCAACGAT
>CAZZLB010000074.1:0-9989 GCA_964654655.1 uncultured Rhodoferax sp.
TGTGGACAGCAACCAGAACCACCTGCAGCCGGGCACCATGCTGACTTCCATGATCAAGCGGGTGGATGTGGCGGTGTACAACGTCATCAAGGCGCACAAGCCGGGTCTGTCGGTTCTTGGCCTGAAGGAAGGTGGTGTTGACTATGCGATGGATGCCAACAACGCCAAGCTGGTGAGCGCCGACATGAAGAAGAAGGTGGACGGCCTCAAATCCGACATCATCGCCGGCAAGATCAAGGTCGCCGACTACATGGCAGACAACGCCTGCAAATACTGATGGGCAGTGGCGCTCCAGCGGTGCGGATGCAGGGCATCCACAAACGCTTTGGAGCCGTTGAAGCGAATATCAACGTCGCGCTGGACGTCGCACCGGGAACGGTGCACGCACTGGTCGGCGAAAACGGCGCCGGAAAAAGTACCCTGATGTCGGTTCTGTACGGCTTCTACCGGGCCGACGGCGGCCAGATTGAAGTCTTCGGAAAACCGGTCAGCATCCGCAATGCCGATGATGCCATTGCCCTGGGCATAGGCATGGTGCACCAGCACTTCATGCTGGTCGATACCCTCACCGCCCTGGAAAACGTGATGTTGGGCGCCGAGCCGCATTGGCTGCTCTCCCGCGCGCAAGCCCGCGTACGGGTCAAGCTGGAAACCCTCATGCAGGCCACCGGTCTGCAACTCGATCTGGATTGTCTGGTGGCTGATCTGGCAGTGGGAGACCGCCAGCGCCTCGAAATTCTCAAGACCCTTTACCGCGGCGCCAGAATCCTGATCCTCGATGAACCGACTGCCGTGCTGACACCGCAGGAAACCGGGCATCTGTTTCGCGTTCTCGATTCACTGCGCAAGCAGGGCACGACGATTGTGCTGATCACGCACAAGCTCAAGGAAGTGATGCGACTGTGCGATCAGGTCACCGTCATGCGTGCCGGTCGTGTGGTACAGAACCTGCCGGTGGCCGAGGCTTCGGTAGAGGGTCTGGCCGAAGCGATGGTGGGTCGCAAAGTCGATATCGGCCGCAGTCATGAGCAGCAGGCGACGGCCGGCGCGGTGCTGTTGCAAGCCCGCAATCTGCTGGTGCGTGACGCGTTCCAGGTGACGCGCCTGAAGGGCCTGAACCTGAGCTTGCGCGCTGGCGAAATTGTCGGCGTTGCCGGCGTCTCCGGCAACGGCCAGAGCGAATTGCTGGATGTGCTCTCGGGTTTGCTGCAACCCCAGAGCGGGCAACTGGAACTTGGTGAAAGAACCTTCGAGGCGGGGGACTGGATCGACCCCGGCACGGCGCGTCAGCTCGGCCTGGCTCATGTTCCAGAGGACCGGCATGCCCGCGCACTGATCATGGATTTTCCTGCCTGGGAGTCTGCCATTCTGGGATACGACCATCTCGTGCAGTACGGCCATGCCGGCTGGCTCAATCACCAGCACATGCGCAATGCGACCGGGGATTACATGGATCGTTTTGATGTGCGCCCCCGGGACCCCACTTTGCGAAGCAGCAAGTTTTCCGGCGGCAACCAGCAAAAGCTGGTACTGGCACGCGAACTCGGTCAGGCGCCCAAAGTGCTGTTGGTGGGTCAGCCCACACGTGGCGTCGATATTGGCGCCATCGAGTTCATCTATTCGCAACTGCGCACGCTGCGCGATGCCGGCTGCGCGGTGTTGCTGGTATCGAGTGAACTCGATGAAATTCTCGCCCTGTCCGAC
This sequence comes from uncultured Rhodoferax sp., assembly GCA_964654655.1. GTDB lineage: Bacteria > Pseudomonadota > Gammaproteobacteria > Burkholderiales > Burkholderiaceae_C > Rhodoferax. The sequence goes on from CAZZLB010000074.1 coordinate 1,705, forward strand.
CGCGTGATCGTGATGTACCAAGGCACTGTCACCGGTGAACTCGCGATTGCCGATTGCAACGAAACACGTCTGGGCATGTTGATGCTCGGTGGTGCTGTGCAATGAAGAACAGTTACAGTCTGCCGCGCTGGGCCGATCTGGTGCTGCTGCCCATCGTCTGTCTGGGTCTGGCCTTGCTGGCCGCGGGGTTGATGGTACTGCTGGTGGGACAGGATCCGCTGCGCGTTGTCACGGTATTGATCCAGGGATCACTGGGGAGCCAGCGGGGTTTGAGCTACACGCTGTACTACGCAACGACTTTTATTCTCACCGGCTTGGCGGTCGCCGTTGCGTTTCACGGCGGGCTGTTCAATATTGGCGGCGAAGGGCAGGCCATCATGGGTGGACTCGGTACCGGGCTGGCCGCACTGTACCTGTCGGCCCTGCTGCCGCCTTGGCTGATGCTGCCCCTGATGCTGCTCAGTGGCGCCCTCTTTGGCCTGGTCTGGGCCATCGTTCCGGCCTACCTGCAGGCCTACCGTGGCAGCCATGTGGTCATCACCACCATCATGTTCAACTTCATCGCCAGCAGCCTGCTGGTGTACCTGCTGGTGAACCACCTGCGACCGGCCGGATCCATGTCGGTCGAGAGCGCACCCTTTGCCGCATCGGCCAAGCTGCCGGCCATACACGAGGCGCTGGCTGCCCTCGGAATTGAGTGGCCCAGTTCACCGCTGAACCTGAGCCTGTTGCTGGCCCTGCTGGCCTGTCTCGGTGTTTACCTGTTTCTGTGGCGCACGCGCGGCGGCTACCACCTGCGTGCGGTCGGATCGAGCCCGGGCGCCGCGGAGTACGCCGGCATCAAGTCGAAGCACCAGATCGTCATCTCGATGGCGATCTCGGGCGCACTCGCGGGCATGGTGGGGATGAATGAAATTGCCGGCGTCAACGGCAAACTGTTGCTTGAATTTGTCAGTGGTGCCGGCTTTACCGGCATTGCGGTCTCCCTGATGGGACGCAACCATCCGCTGGGCATCATGCTGGCCAGCCTGTTGTTTGGTGCGCTGTTTCAGGGCGGTGCCGAAGTGGCTTTTGAAGTGCCTGGCTTCAGCCGCGACATGGTGGTCATGGTGCAGGGTTTCATCGTGCTGTTTTCCGGTGCCATGACCTATGTTTTTGCACCAGCGCTCGCCTGGTGCCTGGCAGCGCTGCAGCCCCGCGCTGTGGCCTCTTGCGATTCCGGAGCACCCCATGGATGAAGTGTTGGTCGGCGAAATGATCGCTTCAACACTGCGCCTGTCAACGCCGCTGATTTTCTGCGCACTGGCGGGGCTGCTGTCGGAGCGCTCGGGCGTTGTCGACATCGGTCTGGAAGGCAAGATGCTGATTGCCGCCTTTGCCGCTGGCGCGGCGGGTGCCGTTTATGGCTCCACCACCGTGGCGCTTGTGCTGGCCATGCTGGTGGCCACCTGCCTGTCATGGCTGCACGGACTGGCGTGCGTGAGCCACCGGGGTGATCAGGTTGTATCCGGTGTGGCGATCAACATCGTGGCCGCTGGCATGACGGTGGTGCTTGGAATCGCCTGGTTTGCCCAGGGCGGTCAGACGCCGCCGGTGTCTGCTGCGGTGCGCATCACCACACTGTTCCCCGGTGCCGGCGCGTCGCTGCAAAGCGTCCCTGTACTCGGCCCGGTTCTGGCCCACGCTGTGCTTGGCCACAATGCGCTGGTCTATCTGGCCCTGTTGCTGGTGCCGGCGGTCTGGTGGTTGCTCTTCAGAACCCGCTTCGGGCTGCGCCTGCGCGCTGTTGGCGAAAACCCGCAGATGGTGGACGCAGCCGGCGTATCGGTGCAAGGCCTGCGCTACACGGCGCTGACGCTGAACGGCGTTCTATGTGGTCTGGCCGGCAGCTACCTGGTGCTGGCGCAGAACGCGAGCTTTTCGCAGAACATGACAGCCGGGCGCGGCTTCATGGCGCTGGCGGCATTGATCTTCGGCCGCTGGCACCCTGTGAGCGCCTTGTGGGCCTGTTTGTTGTTCGGCTTTCTGGACGCCGCAGCGATACGCCTGCAGGGTGTGAAACTGGCAGTGATCGGTGAAGTTCCGGTGCAGGTGATCCAGGCCCTGCCCTATGTCCTGACCGTGGTCCTGCTGGCCGGCTTTATTGGCAGGGCGGTTGCGCCCAAGGCTTTGGGTCGGCCGTACGTCAAGGAGTCCTGATCGCGGCCGGGCAGCAGCATGCCAGGACTGTGGTGCGCTGCCTCAGTCGTGTGCCAGAAAAGCACCCTGCATCTGGTGGATGCTCTTGAGCATTTCTGCTGACTGCAAAAGCGCGGCCAGGCGTGCCAGTCTCGGCAAATCCAGATAGCCCCGGAGATGGAAAAACTCCACGCTCGTGTCCGTACCCAAATCAAAATCCGCGAGATCGCTCAGACTGCCGAACGCCAGCCTTTCACCCAGACGGGCACACAAGAAGCAGAGTGCGAGACGTGCGCCGCGGCCCGGTTCGATCTGGTCCAAAGGTGTCACCAGCATTCTGTCAATCTCTGCCACCTGCGCAATCAGACTTGCTGGCAAGCCCCATTCATGCATCAGCAGGGAACCCACTTCGGTCGCACTCAGTCCCAATTGCAATTGCTCTGCGCGGGCTCTCTCAAGCAGCCCATTGCCAGGGCTCCCCGGGATGCCGTCAAGCGGCAACAAGGAAGCAGTCGCCAGATGTCCCAGAAACGACAACACGACCTGGGTCACCAGGGAGCCCTGAGTCGGCAGTTCGAGTCGCTGCGCCAACCTGAAACACAATTCGCCGGCCAAAGCGCTGGCACTCGAAACCGTGTCAAGAACCTTCTTGCGCTCCGGACTACTCGACGTGAACGAAGCTTCCAGCATGTACTTCAAGCAAATACCCCGAACCGAGTTCAAGCCCAGGAATGTGATCGCCTGACCGATGCTGACGACCGGCTTGCGCATTCCGTAGAACGGAGAATTGACGCGCGCAAGTACCTGGGCCGCGATCAGTGCCTCGCTGGTTATCAGATCATGAATCTGGCCAGAGGTCGCGCTATCGAGCAATTCAGGAGAGACCAGCTTGTACAAAGACAGCGGTGGTCTGGGAAGCTTGCGCAGATCCTCCCTCATCACCTCCAGCCGTTCTGCCGGCAGACTGTCGCTGCGGATGAAGCTGAATGCTGCCAATTCGTCCGGTGGAGTCTGGTGGCGAAGAGGTGACAAGGGCTCGCTGCTGGCAGAGGCAGACTGGCGCACCGGATGAGACGCGTCCCTTCCCGATGCGGTCGGTCGGACGGGCCGCGACCGAGTGTTCTTGACTCTTGATTTCCCTAGAAAGTGGATGACGACAATCGCAGCGATAGCCAGAATAACGATCAGCGCCAGCGCTTTGTCGTATTCCACTGATCACTCCAGCATGGCGTCCAGGCCGTTGGTCAACTCCTTGAGTTCGGGCATGCCCTTGCCCCCGGCATCAGCCAGCAATTCGGTCCAGTCCGCAGGAAAGCCCATTCGCCGGGCAAGCTCTGCCGGGTAGCTGGCGCTCATGGCTTCCTCGCTGAAATGCAGGGCATCGACGCGTGCGCGCCATGCGCCCAGGTGCACCACAGCCGCCGCCCGCGACAACTCGGCGCTTGCCATGGGGTCGGGGATGTCGCGCAGCGCGTCAATCAGTACCAGCGGAAAATTCCAGACCCTGGCAAGTTCGGCAGAAACCTGGGCGTAATGGAATCCCAGGACTTCGGTCTCCAGCTTTGCACGTCCCGCGTCCAGCACGCCGATCTGTTTGTCCAGCGCCAGCATTTCGGCTGGGGCCAGCGCATGCATCTGCAGTTGTCCGAGCGCGTGCAGCAAACCCAGCGTGAACACCATGTCGCCATTGAGATCGATGCGCATGGCCAGCCAGCGCGAGGCACAGGCCGTGTTCAGGCTGTAACGCCAGAACTGTTGCAAGTCCAGACCTCGTATGTTGCGAAATGCTGCAACCATGCCATTTCCGACCACGAGGTTGCGGACCATCACAAAACCCAACATGTGCAAAGCGTCTTCCACCGTGCCAATGGTGCGCGACATCTGGAAAAAAGCCGAATTGGCCAGGCGCAGCAACTTGGCAGACAGCACCGGGTCGGCGCTGATTCTCTCCGTGATCTGATGTCTGTTGGTGTTTTCCGAGTGAAAACTTTCTATCAGCTGCTGCGTGACTTTTGGGATGACAGGCAGTTTGCTCGGTTGATCAATGAGACTCTGGATTTGCATGCCGGCTTTCTGGTTGAGAGAGATTCATTGCGGACGGACGATTGTCGCTTTTACAGCATTGGCAGGCGGTCTTGTGCGCTGAATAGAGCGTTGGCTGATCAAGGTCAAGGAAGCGGTGCTCAACCCAGGTATGCGAGACCGAGATCATCTGTGCTGCAGTATAGTGAAAGTGGAGAGACTTCTCCACGGGAGGACATTCGTGTCAAAGCCAAACAGATCCGTTTCCATAGCTGAAACCGTCGCCACCATCGAGCCTGCGGCATCGTCTGCCGTGCTTCCTTCCCTGGACGAGACCCGCACCTACCTGGCGGATGCTGCGCAGCGTACAGCGCTGTTCCTGGACACCCTGCTTGACCGTGGCAACAACTACCTGGCCCATCTGGACAAGGGGACACCGCCCTTGCTGAAATTCGAGCATGAATTGGTGCTCGATGGCCGTGACCTGGCGCATCCCTGCAACTACGCGCTGCTGCGTTTGGTGCCACCTGCGAGCATGCCGGTGAACCGTCTTGCGCGACCGGTGGTGGTAGTGGACCCGCGGGCCGGACACGGGCCAGGCATCGGTGGTTTCAAGTTTGATTCCGAAGTAGGCATGGCCATGCGTGCCGGCCATCCCGTGTACTTTGTCACATTCCGCCCTGAACCCGAGGAGGGGCAGACACTGTTCACGGTGGCGCAGGCCGAGGCGCTTTTTCTCGAGCAGGTGATCGCACGCCATCCTGAATGTCCGGCCAAACCGGTGGTGATCGGTAACTGCCAGGCGGGCTGGGCCATGATGGCGCTCGACGCTGTGCGTCCCGAGCTGTTCGGACCACTCATGATCATGGGCGCACCCTTGTCCTATTGGGCCGGCAGTTCCAAGCTCAATCCCATGCGCTATGGCGGCGCCTCGCTCGGTGGCTCCTGGCTGGCATCACTGACCGGTGATATGGGCGTGGACCGATTTGACGGCGTCCATCTGGTGGAGAACTTCGAGAAACTCAATCCGGCCAATACCTGGTGGAACAAGTACTACAACCTTTGGTCCAGCGTGGACACCGAAGCCGAGCGCTTCCTCGAGTTCGAGCGCTGGTGGGGTGGCTTCTTCCGCATGACAGGCAGCGAGATCGAATCCATCGTCGAAAACCTGTTTGTCGGCAATCGTCTGGCGCGCGGCACCGTGATGGTCGGAGATCGGGCCATCGATCTGCGCAACATCAGCGCACCAGTGGTGGTTTTTGCATCCTGGGGTGACAACATCACGCCGCCACCTCAGGCGCTCAACTGGATCATCGACACCTGGGGCGACGATCGCGCCATTGCAGCTGCCGGACGCACCATCATCTACGTGTTGCACGACAGCGTCGGCCACTTGGGTATCTTTGTCGGCGCCGACGTGGCGCGCAAGGAGCACGACCAACTCGTGACCTCTCTGGACGTGATCGAGAGCCTGCCGCCGGGCCTCTACGAAATGAAGCTGCAGGCCAAGGCCGGCATGGAAACACAGCGCTGGGATCAACTTGAACCCGGCGATTACACCGTGCATTACGAGCACCGCACCATGGAGGACATTCTCGCCCTGAACCCCGAGGGGCGAGACGAAGAGGCACTGTTCTCTACCGTTGCCAAGGTCTCGGAGTTCAACGCCACGCTGTACAAGACCTGGGTCCGACCCTGGGTGAAGCTGCTCGCAACACGCTCTGTGGCAGACGCGCTGGGCAAGACCAATGTCATGCGCATGCAGCGCCAGATGTTGTCAGACAAGTTCGTGCTCGCTCCCCTGATTCGCGAACAGGCCAGAAAAGCACGTGAGAAGCGCACGGCTATTGCGGATGATCACCCGTTACGGATCATGGAAAAGCAGTTCGCGCAGAGGATCACAGCAGGCCTGAACCAGTACCGAGACCGCAGCAACGAGCAGACGGTGGCAAACGCGCGCCTGCTGTTCGGCCCGACAGGATGGGGCGCCTGGTTCAAACCCGACCCCTCAGACGCTGAGCTCGCCCGTGCCCGGGCGCAGGTCGAATTGGACAAAGTGCGCGCCCAGGTACTGGAGCACATCAACGAAGGTGGCTTTGCCGAGGCCGTGTGCCGTATCGTGCTGGCCGGCATGGCGTCGATCGGCCTGTTCGAGCGGCGCAGCTTCCGACTGGCGCGTCTGCTGGCGCAGTTGCCGGTGAATGCGCGGGGCTCAGCGTCGCCGGACACCGACTGGATTGCGCTGCTCAAGGAGCAGGCGCGTATCACTGCCGTGGCGCCGGTCGAGGCGCTAAACGCACTGGAGTACATGCTGCCAACCACAGCCGCCTGCGAAGGAGCGCTGGCGGTGTCTGCTGCCGTGATGATGATCGAGCCGACCTTGGCCCATCCACGTTCGGAGATCATCGAATACCTGATCGACACGCTAGGAGCTGATCCGCAGCGGGTCATGAAACTGGCACTGCAACTCACTCAATCTTTGACAAACGTGGCGCAAGCTGCAAGCACGAAAAAGCGCGCAGCGGCCAAGCGCGGGCGCAGATAAGCATCATTTCATGTGATTCCTGACCCAAGACACCACTTGCAGTGGACTAAAGGGCTTGACGAAATAGGCATCGGCGCCGCGCTTCAGTGCGTCGTTGCCGTCGGCAAGCTGGCCACGCGCGGTCACCATGGCTACCTGTATGCCACACGTGGCGGGATCTGACTTGATGGCATCGAGTACCTGCAGGCCATCCATTTCCCCGGGCATCATCACGTCCAGCAATACCGCCCTGGGTCGGTGGCGGCGAATCGCTCTGAGGGCACTGGCTCCGTCTTGCGCCTCAATAACGTTGAACTCCTTGCCCAGCGTGATGCTGAGCAAGCGGCGGACGTCCGAGTGGTCGTCAACAATCAGCATGCTGTGCAAGGAGGCTTCCTTTTCGAGTGAATGTCAGTGGGGATTCAAAAGTTGCGACAGATCAAAGGCGTAGGCCTGTTCCTGCAATACATGCCGACAGCTATTGCAGGAAACACGGCTGCGTTCGTTGATCGGCTGGCCGGTGCAAAGGGTCAGCGTGAAGGATTCAATCGGCGGGTTGCCCGCATCGTCGCCGGCGCCAATGGGCAGCAAGGCCAGCTTGAGCTTGCCGCCATGCAACGCGATGATGCGCCTGCACATCAGCCAGCGCACCTGCGAGTCGCGCCATTCCGTCGGTGCCGGTTGGTCATCGGCGAGCGCTTGCGCCGGGACGGCCTCCCCAGCGCGCCTGTCCGCGATCGCCCCAACGTGTCCGGTGATGATTACAAAGTCGCCCATCTGGTGCATATGGATGTTGATTTGGCTTCGCGCCGGGGCGCTGCCACGCAGCGCTTCCAACAGCACCCTCAATGCGTATTGCATCCAGGCCGCATGGCCGTACACCGTGCCTTGGGTGCCGCCTTCCTGCGTCATGAAAAAAGCGGCCTGTTCGGGGTCAGCCTGCAGCGTCGCTGGTGGCAGTGCGGCACGCACCAACTCACCCAGGTTCAATCGTTCGTCGGCAAACACATCGTCGCGCTGCATCAACAGCGACAAGTCGGAGAGTTCACGCAGCAAGCTTTCGACGCGCCGACTCTGCGCCGCGATGGCAACCGTGTCGTGCGACACCCCCTCCACTTGCGCCGAGAGCATCGAGCGCAGCGCCGTGATTTGCGAGCGTGCCTCGTCACCAAGCAGCCTGAGGAGGTTCTGCTCCGCCGCAGGCCATTGCGCCCATTCGTCAACAACCCGCGCGTCGCCTTTTCCGGGCACGATACAAATTGCATTGCCACGGCGACCATCCATCATCAGCCAGGCCTCACCGGGGTGCTCATCGTCTGCCGTTTTCCCGCTCCACAGCCCGAGTTTCACCGGCAGTTTCACGCGCCCGCGCGATTCGAGGTCCAACAGGTCCTTGAGCACGCCCTGCATGGCCTGCGCTTGCTTGAGCCAGGGCCCTGCAGCCTGGTTGTGCGAGAGCACTTGCGCCTTGCGGTCAATCAGGATCACGCCCTCAGCGAGCATGTCCAACAGCGGCAGGTCAAAGTTCTGACGCGTTGCCTGGCTCATCAGCGCACCTCTG
>CAZZLB010000075.1:0-9900 GCA_964654655.1 uncultured Rhodoferax sp.
GCCGTCACCGGGGAAGTAACACTGGAACTGCGGCGTGGCAACGATTACTCCATTCTGAATACGACATCACCCAACCTGACCTATGCCGCAGAGCGCCTGAGCATGGAAAAGGTCGAAGACGCCCCCTTCTCGCCAGCGGACCGCATCGGCCAGCTCACCATGCGCAACCTCGACATCGTGGACACGCGCGCAAAACTGGGCATCTATGCGCAAAGCGGCCTGCTGTCGCTGGGCAAGGATGGGGATTTCCTGAAGCTTGGCGGTGGAAGTACCGACTAAAACGGGCTACCTGCGGCCCAGATACGCTGACGCAATTGGCATCATCGATGCGGCTTCGATGCCCAGGAAGGATAAACCAGGCACTTTCCCACTGGCAACATTGTCAATACGCATGGAGTCAAGGTTGTCACGGCTCATCAATGGCTCACCCGGCGCCAACTCCATCAAAGTAGCCTGCAGACGGCCCAGCCACCTGGGCAACGCCAGCACCGGGCGACCCCGCCCGCCTCGCACGCCGCTGAGTCGCGCCGACAACTGCACCATTTCGCGCAACGTAAACACATCGGGACCACACAGTTCCAGAATCAATGGCTCATTGGGCGCACCGGCGGGGTCGGTGCGTTCCAGATTGCGCACGACCGCCTTCGCCACATCCTCGACCCAGACTGGCTGAAAGCGCGTCGTGGCTCCGGCCAGTGGCATTACCGGCAGCACTTCTTGCAATTGCGCAAAAACGTTGAGGAACTTGTCCTTGTCGCCAAAGATCACACTGGGGCGCAGGATGGTCAGATCAAACCGGGAAGCTTGCCCCAAGGCAGTCGCTCGCAGCAGGACCGCTTCGCCCTGCCCTTTGCTGCGCAGGTACATTGATGGTGCTGATTGCGGCTGTGTTGAGTCCGCACCGAGTGCACTGACGTGCACCACTTGCCTGACTCCGGCTGCGCAGCTGGCACGTGCCAGTTTTTGTGGAAGATCCACATGAACCTTGGCAAACGCGTCAGACGATCCATGCAGGATCGCCACGAGATTCACTACCGCGTGCTGGCCTGTCAGCGCTTTCGTTAGCGCAGCTTCATCTTGCACATCAAGTGCCCGCAAATGAACGTCGGCCAGGCATTTGTGCAACAGTCCGAGGCTGGATCGCTGGCGCGTTGCGACTGTCACCTGCCAGCCTTGCTGCACCAACATTGCACACACTGACGAGCCAACGAAACCGGTACCGCCCAATACCAAGACATTTTTCATACCGCGACTCTAAGGCATTGTGTCATGTGCGATGCGATGCAGGGTCAAATGGCCATGCACAAGGGCAAGCGAAAAGCCGCTAACATGGCGCCCTGTCCTGTTTTTCAGACCCTACCATGACTACTTCCAGCATTGCCAACGTCAGCATCACGACCCAGGCCAATATCTACTTCGATGGCAAATGTGTGAGCCACACCATCACCTTCGCCGATGGCAGCAAGAAGACCGTCGGCGTGCTGCTGCCAGCCACTCTGACATTCAGCACGGGGGCACCGGAAATCATGGAATGCGTGGCCGGCAGCTGCGAATACAAGCTGTCAGGGAGTTCGAACTGGATGACTTCGACTGCAGGCGAAAAGTTCAGTGTGCCAGGGAATTCCTCCTTCGAAATCCGGGTCACTGAGACCTATCACTACATTTGCCATTTCGGATGATTCAGACCACCACCGGTTCGGGCTCCAGCAGGATCCCAAAACGCTCGTAAACGCTGGTCTGAACAGCCTTGGCCAACGTCATCACTTCGCCCCCCGTGGCGCCGCCCCGATTGACGAGTACCAGCGCCTGCTTCTCGTAGACACCGGCGTTACCAACCGACTTGCCCTTCCAGCCACAGGCGTCGATCAACCAGCCAGCAGCCAGTTTGACGGAGCCGTCAGCAAGATGGTAGTAAACAACTTTGGGGTCACGGGCAATGATGTCAGCGCATTGTTCCGGTGTGACGGTCGGGTTCTTGAAGAAGCTTCCGGCATTTCCGATGATCGCCGGGTCAGGCAACTTGGCGCGGCGGATATCACAAATCCACTGGAATATCTGCTGCGCCGATGGCTTGGTGACGCCTGATTCCAGTATCTTCTTTTCTATATCTGCGTAGCCAAGCACGGCCTTCCAGGGTTTGGGCAGGCTCAATCGGACCCGCGTGATCAAAACACGACCAGCCAGACCGAGATTCGTTGACTGGTGTTTGAAAACCGAGTCACGATAGCCAAAGGCACACTGCGCGGCGTTGAGCGTGAACTCTTTGCCCGTATGCAGGTCCACTGCATCGAGCGAATCAAAACGGTCCTGCAATTCGACCCCGTAAGCACCAATGTTTTGCACCGGAGCTGCGCCCACAGTACCGGGAATAAGTGCCAAGTTCTCCAGACCGGGGTAACCCTGACTGAGCGTCCAGTTGACAAACTCATGCCAGTTTTCACCGGCGCCTGCCTCCACCACCAAGGCTTTGGCCGATTCGCTGACCAGGCGCCGCCCCTTGATCTCGACCTTCAACACCATGGGCTTGACGTCACCTGTGAGCACAATGTTGCTGCCCCCTCCGAGCACGAACATGGCTTGCCCGGTCGATTCAGGGTTGGCCAGCAGTTTCTGCAACTCGGCTTGACTGCCAATACGGACCAGGCAGCGTGCCCTGGCCACAATGCCAAAGCTGTTGCAGGCTTGAAGGGGAACGTTTTTCTCGATTAACATTGCCGCAATTCTCTCACTAGCGTTCTGCTACGATTTTTCCTGGGAGTTGACCATGCCATCTTTTGATACCGTCTGCGAAGCCAATCAGGTTGAGGTAAAGCACGCCGTCGAGAACAGTGCCAAGGAAATCGGCACGCGCTTTGATTTCAAGGGGACTCCAGCGGCCATAGAAATCAAGGAAAAGGAAATAACCCTGATTGGCAATGCTGATTTTCAGCTGACCCAGATTGAAGACATTCTGCACAGCAAACTGGTCAAGCGCGGCGTCGACGTGCGATTTCTGGACCGTGGGGAGGTTCAAAAGATGGGGGGCGACCGGGTCAAACTGGTCGTCAAGGTTCGCAACGGTGTGGAGACCGAAGTCGCGAAAAAGATCCAGCGCGCGCTCAAGGACAGCAAACTCAAGGTTCAGTCAGCCATTCAGGAGAACAAGCTGCGGGTAACCGGAGCAAAGCGTGACGACCTCCAGGCAGCCATGGCACTGATTCGGAAAAGTATCACTGACATGCCTTTGAGTTTCGATAATTTTCGCGATTGACAGATCACTGCTGTGGGCCTTCAGAACGCAAACGATTACCAGGATCTGCTCAGCTTGTGGTCCGACCTGGAGTCGGGTTTGGGCATCATTCTGAATAACCCGGACAGTATTCAGGAGTTCGAGCAACGGGTATGGCAATATGACCGCTGGATGAAAGACCTGCTGGAACGTGATTCAGACTTGGGCTTGTACCTGCTGTTCCAGTTGGCAGGATATTCACCCGTCGGCTACAGCGCATCGCACACGCTGATCAGTGCTGTCCTTTGTCACCTGATCGTGCGCGAACTTGGTTTGCCGGAAGCAGAACGCAACAGTCTGGTCCACGCGGCCATGACCATGAATATTTCCATGACCTCGCTGCAAGACCAACTGACCGAACAGACGGACAAGCCAACCGTCCACCAGCAGGAGGCCATCGCGACACATCCGGCCAACAGTGCCGCACTGCTAAGTCGAATTGGTGTGACGGACATGCTCTGGCTCCAAACCATTGAAATGCACCACGACGAAACCACTGACAAGGGCGATTTGCGCGCGATCGCTCCAGCCAGACGCTTGGCCCGGATTCTGCGCGTGGTGGATCGATACGCTGCGCTGATAAGTCCGCGCAAGTTTCGCGACGGGCGAAGTGCCACAGATTCGATGAGATCGATCATTGGTAGATCGAGTCAACGACACGACGAAGTGGGTCACGCATTGATGCGCGCAGTCGGCTTGTGTCCGCCAGGCACTTACGTACGCCTGGACAACGGCGAACTTGCAGTCGTGGTGCGGCGCAGCGACCTGCCCAATTTGCCCGAGGTTGCCATTGTGATCAATGAGGAAGGCTCAGTCATCACGCAGCCGCGCCTGCATCGAACGGCCAAGAACAACCCGCGAATCCGGACAGCCTTGCCGGCGACAGCGGTGCGCCAGCGCCTGAATCACCATCGGATCCTGAAGCTCATCTAGTTTGCGTTCAACGCAGCCACTTTTGCAGGAACTGGGCGTATCCAGCGGCAGGTTCAAGTTGGTAGTTGGCAAATCCGATCCGCCGGTAGAGTTGCATGGCCCCGGTGTTGCCACTGAGCACTTCCAGCGTCAATTTGCAAGCGCCGCGCTCGCGCGCAATGCGGTCAACCAACGCGAGCATCCGCTGAGCAATGCGCTGCCCACGATGGGCCGGCAAGACCACGACATCGTGAATATTGACCAGTGCCTGGCATGCAAAGGTCGAGAAGCCCTCTATACAGTTGACCAGGCCCACAGGTGTCTCGTCCTCTGCGCCCACAAACGCCAGCACACTGAACGCCTGGGGCCGCTCGGCCAGTGAACGTACCAAATGGGTTCTGGCAAAGTCGCTCAGGCCTTCGCCGCCACCCATCGGATCCCGGGCATAAGCGTCCAGCAGTGTTACCAAAGCGAACGCATGACTGCGTCGGCCATAGTCTGCGCGGCAGATACGCACATCGTCGGTTGGATTGGTCATTTCAAAGTATCTGCAATTCGCTGGGCGCAACTTTGCGCCAGACTGGCGTCACGCGCTTCGACCATGACGCGAACCAGCGGTTCCGTGCCGCTGGCGCGAATCAGCACTCGTCCCTGGCTGCCCAGTTCATGCTCGACCGACTTTGTGGCGGCTGCAAGTTGGGCGTTGGTTTGCCAGTGCTGATCCGGTTTCAAGCGAACATTGATCAGAACCTGCGGAAACAGAGTAACCTCTGCCAGCAGTTCACGCAATGACAGACCACTTCGCAAACACGCCTGCAAGACTTGCAAGGCGGAAATGATACCGTCGCCGGTTGTGTGCTTGTCCAGTGCCAGCAAATGCCCCGAGCCCTCACCACCCAACACCCAACCGCGCTTCTCAAGTTCCTCGAGCACATAGCGGTCACCCACTTTGGCACGCGCCAGTTCAACACCTTTGGCCTTCAGTGCAAGTTCCACTGCCATATTGGTCATCAGGGTCCCAACGACGCCAGGCACGGATTCCTCGGAACAATTGCAGCTTGCGTTCTTCCCGTGTGACAGTCTCTCCTTGACCATCAGGTAAAGGATTTCGTCGCCATTGAACAGTCGCCCCTCGCCATCGATCAGTTGCAGGCGATCGGCGTCGCCATCGAGTGCAATGCCAAACTGTGCGCCACTCTCCTTGACGGCTTTGACCAATGCTTGCGGATGGGTCGCACCGACCTCGTCGTTGATGTTCAAACCGTCGGGGGCGCAACCAATGGCCACCACTTCGGCACCCAACTCGTGAAAGACCAAGGGTGCGATGTGATAGGCCGCTCCGTGCGCCGCATCGACGACCATTTTCACACCACGCAAGGTCAGGTCATGGGCGAAAGTACTCTTGCAAAACTCAATGTAGCGGCCCGCCGCATCATTGAGTCGGCGTGTCTTGCCCAGACTGGCCGAATCTGCCCAGACCGGCGCTTGCTCCAGTGCTGCTTCAACATCGGACTCCCATATGTCAGAGAGTTTGGTCCCCTGTGCGCTGAAAAACTTGATGCCGTTGTCAGCAAACGGATTGTGGCTGGCGCTGATGACCACGCCAAGTGACGCGCGCTGCGCCCGCGTCAGGTATGCGACACCGGGAGTGGGCAATGGACCAAGCAGCACAACATCAACACCAGCGGAGTTGAAGCCGCTCTCCAGTGCACTTTCCAGCATGTAGCCGGAAATCCGCGTGTCCTTGCCAATGAGAACGGTTGGCCGACATTCAGTGCGCTTCAAGACCCGACCGACCGCATGTGCCAGGCGCAGCACAAAATCGGGTGTGATCGGCGTTTGTCCGACCGTTCCGCGAATGCCATCGGTACCAAAATATTTTCTGCTCATTTGCTTCCCTTGCGATCAATTCATGGTGGTCATCTGTGAGCTATCTTATAGCGCCCAGCACCTTGAGTGCCTGCACGGTCTCCAGCACGTCATGCACCCGTACGATGGAGGCACCACGCTCCACCGCCAACATGGCAGCAGTAACGCTGGCCACCATCCGTTTGTCAGGATGACCTCCAACTGTGGATCCGGTTGCGGTACCAGTGAGCGCCGCCAGCGAGGATTTGCGCGACCAACCAACCAGCAGAGGATACGCATCCCCAAGCAACTCGGTTTGCCGCGCCAGCAGTGAAAAGTTCTGTGCAGCCGTCTTACCAAAGCCAATCCCTGGATCGATAACGATGCGACCCTTCTCAACACCAGCCCGCTGCAGTTCGCCTGCAGCTTCTTGCAGGAAACATCTTACCTGGGCAACGGCGTCACCTTGCATCGGAGACAACTGCATGGTCGACGGCTTCCCCTGCATGTGCATCAGACAAATGCCGCAAGCACGATGCCGACCAATAACCTGCATCGCAGTCAACGAGCCAGCGGCTGCTTCGCGCCAGCGCAGGGCCCATATGTCGTTGATGATGTCGGCACCGGAGTCAAGCGCGGCCTGCATCGCCTCAGGCTTGTAGGTATCTACCGATACCGGGACCCCCAGGCGTACGGCTTCGCGCAGCACCGGGAGCAATCGCGCAAGCTCTTCATCCAGTGTCACGGCAACTGCGCCGGGTCGTGTCGATTCGGCACCAAGGTCCAGGATGTCGGCGCCGTCCTTGATAAGCTTTTCGCAATGGCGTGCGGCCGAACTGACACCGTTGTGGCGGCCACCATCAGAAAAGGAATCTGGCGTCACATTGACAATACCCATGACCTTGGGCGTGGTCAAGTCAAGCAGGAATCTTGAGGTCTTCCATTTCATAAAAAAAGAACGGGGCAAAACTGCCCCGCTGCCGTCAATGCGGGGCCCGCTACGCCGCCGTTGGTGCTGCGTCTGGCTTGACCGCAGGTGTACCGCCACCACTGCCGTCGCCACCGGTGGCCGGTATGCGCGGTGTCCAGTCCTTGGGCGGACGCGGCTCCTTATTTGCCATGATGTCTTCAATCTGGTCGCTGTCAATCGTTTCCCATTCCAGCAAGGCCTTGGCCATGGCGTGCATCTTGTCCTGATTGTCCTCGATCAGTTTGCGTGCCTGGCTATACTGCTGGTCAATGATCCGGCGTACCTCGGCATCCACCTTCTGCATGGTTTCTTCACTCATGTTGGTGGTCTTGGTGACCGAGCGCCCCAGAAATACTTCACCCTCATTGTCTGCATAAACCATCGGGCCCAGCGCATCGGTCATGCCGTAGCGGGTCACCATGTCGCGCGCGATATGGGTCGCACGCTCAAAATCATTGCTCGCACCTGTGGTCATCTGGTTCATGAACACTTCCTCGGCGATACGTCCACCAAACAGCATGCTGATCTGATGCAACATGTATTCACTGTCGTAGCTGTAGCGGTCCTGCGCTGGCAGGCTCATGGTCACGCCCAGTGCACGACCGCGCGGAATGATCGTAACCTTGTGCACCGGGTCGCATTTGGACAGCAATTTTCCGATCAGCGCGTGCCCGGACTCGTGGTAGGCCGTGTTCTTGCGCTCGCTCTCCGGCATCACCATGCTCTTGCGTTCCGGGCCCATCAGAATCTTGTCCTTGGCCTTCTCAAAATCCTGCATTTCCACCGTGCGTGCGCTGCGCCGCGCTGCCATCAGTGCTGCTTCATTGCACAGGTTGGCAAGATCAGCGCCCGACATGCCGGGTGTACCGCGTGCAATCACACCCGGATTGACGTCCTGACCCAAAGGAACCTTGCGCATGTGGACGTTAAGAATCTGCTCGCGGCCCCGGATATCGGGCAAAGTCACGTAAACCTGTCGATCGAACCGCCCCGGGCGCAACAGAGCGGCGTCAAGAATGTCCGGACGATTGGTAGCCGCCACGACAATCACACCCGCATTGGTTTCGAATCCATCCATCTCAACCAGCATCTGATTGAGCGTTTGCTCACGCTCGTCGTTACCACCACCCAAACCAGCGCCGCGCTGCCGTCCCACTGCATCAATTTCGTCGATAAAGATGATGCAGGGAGCGTTCTTCTTGGCATTGTCGAACATGTCGCGCACGCGCGCCGCGCCCACGCCGACAAACATTTCCACAAAATCGGAGCCGCTGATACTGAAGAACGGAACCTTGGCTTCACCGGCGATGCCTTTGGCCAGCAGGGTCTTGCCGGTACCGGGCGGACCAACCAGCAACAGGCCTCGCGGAATACGGCCGCCCAACTTCTGGAACTTGGCAGGATCCTTCAGGAAATCGACCACCTCCTTGACTTCCTCCTTGGCCTCATCGCAGCCAGCAACGTCGGCAAAGGTCACCTGGTTGGTGTTTTCATCGAGCATGCGCGCCTTGCTTTTGCCGAAGCTGAAGGCACCCCCCTTGCCACCGCCCTGCATCTGCCGCATGAAATAGATCCATACACCGATCAGCAACAGCATCGGGCCCCAGCTCACCAGCAAGGTCATAAGGAGCGAGCCCTCTTCACGAGCTTTCACATCAAACTTGACACCATTGGCGATCAGGTCGCCGACCAGGCCACGATCGAGGTAGGTGGCGGTGGTTCGGACTTTGCGGTCGTCGGTGGTGACAGCGATGATTTCAGTCCCTCCCTGCCCTTCCTGAATGACCGCACTCTTGATGCGTTTACCTCGAACCTCCTCCAGGAAATCAGAGTAACCCAGATTACCCGCACCGGCCGGACCACGAGTTTCAAACTGTTTGAAAACGGTGAAGAGTACCAGCGCAATGACGAGCCAGACGGCAATTTTCGAGAACCACTGATTATTCAAGCGAGGCTCCAATAAGGGCGCAAACAGATAGGCAAGACACAGTTGGGCACCATTTTAGGCGTTTCAAGACGCTTCAGGCCGTTCTCAAACCGGTACCGACCAGAAAGGTTTCGGAAGACTTGTCGCGTGAAGCCTTGGGCTTGATGCGTTTAACGGTCAAAAATACCTCCCGAAACCGCTTTACCAGCACTTCGTAAGCGTCGCCGTGAAAGACCTTGGCAACCAGAGTACCGCGCGCCTTCATGTGTGTCTGCGCGAACTCCAGCGCCAGTTCAACCAGATTTTCGATCCGCGCAGCGTCAGCCGAAGCAATGCCAGAAAGATTCGGCGCCATGTCCGAGATCACCACGTCAGCACGCCGTCCCTGCATTTCGTCGGCCAAACGCTGCAATACCTCCGGCTCACGAAAGTCACCCAAAAGGAAGACCACGCCCTCGATCGGTTCCATCGGAAGGATGTCCAACGCAATGATGCCACCGTTGAGTTCACCGACTGCAGCGCCACCACCGACAGCGGTCTTGGGCGACATCTTGCGCCGCACATACTGGCTCCATGCACCGGGGGTTGAACCCAGATCAACCACCAACTGACCCGGCTTGATCAGGCCCAGCGATTCATCAATTTCCTTGAGCTTGTAGGCCGCGCGCGCCCGATAACCTTCAAGTTTGGCCAGTTTGACATATGGATCGTTGACATGGTCATTGATCCACGCCCGGTTGACTTTGCTGCTTTTGACTTTGTCTTTCATTTTGACCTTCGTGACCGATAATAGCGCCATGCCGCAAATTGAATTGACCCCTGCACAGCGCAAAGAATACCGAGCGCTTGCGCATCACCTGGACCCCGTTGTCATGGTCGGCGCCGACGGACTGAGCGCTGCGGTAAAGAAGGAAGCAGACGCCGCCCTGAAAGCGCACGGATTGATCAAGGTGCGCGTCTTTGCCGATGACCGCT
>CAZZLB010000076.1:0-9846 GCA_964654655.1 uncultured Rhodoferax sp.
CCAGGCGCCCGACGTCATCCTCATGGGCGAGATCCGCGACCGCG
Organism: uncultured Rhodoferax sp.; assembly: GCA_964654655.1. Classification (GTDB taxonomy): domain Bacteria; phylum Pseudomonadota; class Gammaproteobacteria; order Burkholderiales; family Burkholderiaceae_C; genus Rhodoferax. Next base: position 45 of record CAZZLB010000076.1, read on the forward strand.
AGACCATGGACCACGCCATTGCCTTCGCCGAAACGGGCCACCTGTGCATGGCCACCCTGCATGCCAACAGCGCCAACCAGGCGCTGGACCGCATCATCAACTTCTTCCCGGAAGAGAGGCGCGCGCAGTTGCTGATGGACTTGTCGCTCAACCTCAAAGCCATGGTATCGCAACGCCTGATTCCACGCCAGGACGGTCGCGGCCGCGTTGCCGTGGTCGAAATCATGCTCAACACACCACTCATCTCGGACATGATCTTCAAGGGTGAAGTCTCCGAGATCAAGGAAGTGATGAAGAAGAGCCGCAATCTGGGCATGCAGACTTTTGATCAGGCCCTGTTCGACGCCTATGAGGGCAAGCTGATCACCTACGAAGACGCGCTTCGCAACGCGGATTCACTCAACGACCTGCGCCTGCAGATCAAACTCAACAGCCAGCACAGCAAGACGCAGGATCTGGCCAGCGGAACCGAAAACTTTGCCATCGTATGAACAACATCAGCGCCAAGAGCTACCAAGCCACTCCCGCACGTCAAGTCGCCTTCCTGGGTCTGGGCGTCATGGGCTACCCCATGGCCGGGCATCTGGCCCGTGCCGGGCATCAGGTCACGGTCTATAACCGCAACGCTGCCAAGGCCACCGCCTGGTGCGCCGAATTTGCTGACCCGCAGAACGCGCAACAGGGCTTGCGCCAGGCCGCCACGCCAAAGCTGGCGGCGCAGCAGGCCGACATCGTTTTCTGCTGCGTTGGCAACGATGATGACCTGCGCAGCGTGACGCTGGGCGCGGACGGCGCTTTTGCCGGCATGAAACCGGGCGCGGTGTTTGTGGACCACACCACCGCCTCGGCCAGCGTGGCACGTGAGTTGTACAACGCTGCCGGCAAGCTGGGACTGGCCTTCATCGATGCGCCCGTCTCGGGCGGGCAGGCCGGTGCGCAAAACGGTCTGCTCACGGTGATGTGCGGTGGCGATGCAGCAGCATTTGAGTTGGCGCAGCCGGTGGCCATGGCGTTCTCGAAAGCCGTGACCCTGCTCGGACAGAGTGGCGCCGGGCAGTTGGCCAAGATGGTGAACCAGATCTGCATTGCCGGTCTGGTGCAAGGACTCAGCGAAGCGATCGCCTTTGGCCAGCTGGCCGGCCTGGACATGCTGCAAGTGCTTGATGTCATAGGCAAGGGCGCGGCGCAGAGCTGGCAGCTCGACAACCGCGGCAAGACCATGGTTGCCGACAAGTTCGATTTCGGCTTTGCCGTGGACTGGATGCGCAAGGACCTCGGACTGGTGCTCGACGAAGCCAAGCGCAACGGCGCGCGGCTACCGGTGACGGCGCTGGTGGACCAGTTCTACGCCGACGTGCAGCAAATGGGCGGCCGCCGCTGGGACACTTCCAGCCTCATCAAACGATTGAAGTAACAGCCTGGGTCCGCCGCCATGGATCGCCGCGGCCTACGGCCTCGCGATGACGAAAAAGGGTTATCGCCATAACCATCCTTCGTCGCGTCATTGCGAGCGCAGCGTGGCAATCCAGGATTTCATGAAGCCGTTGCGGCTCCAGTGCAACTACTTCTTTGCTTCGGCCGGGGCCGGCTTGGGTTGCAGGCGCTGCAGCTCTTCTTCGCTGATGATTTCAACCACGCGCACCACTTTCTTCACACCGTCAATGCTGCGCACCAGGTCGGCCGCGCGGTTCGCTTCGCGCTGGGTGACGCGGCCCATCAGGTAGGTGGTGCCGCGCTCGGTCACCACCTTGAAGGAATTGGCGAACAGGTCCTGCGCATCGACCATGCTGGCCTTGACCTTGCCAGTCACCAGCGAGTCGGACGAGCGCTGCGAAAGCGTGCTGTTCTCCATGACACCGATCTCATTGACCACACTGCGCACGTTCTCGACCTTGGTCAGAATCTGCTCCACCAGTTGCCTGTCCTGCGCGCTGGGCACTTCGCCGGTCAGCAACACCTGACGGTTGTAGCTGGTGACGTTGATATGGCCTCGCTCACCCAGACTGTCCCGGATGCGGCTGGCGCCACGCAATTCAATACCCTCGTCCTCCACCTGCATGCCCGAGGTGCGGCGGTCGGTCGCCATCAGCGTGCCCATCACGGCGCCGCCCATCATCACGGGCGCACAGGCGCTCAGGGCGGCGCCCAGAGACAAGGCAAGCAGCACCGATCCCAGCAGTTTTTGATTTGCAATCTTCATGGTTGACCTTCCTGATCTCCGAGTAACTGGGCATCCACCGCATCGCAGATGCAGTGCAGCGCCAGAATATGAACTTCCTGAATGCGTGCTGTGCGCTCGTGCGGCACACAGATGTGCACATCGGTGTCGCGCAGCGCATGGCTCATCTTGCCGCCACCGCGCCCGCTCAGACCGACCACCACCATTTCGCGCTCATGCGCAGCCTCGATGGCAGCCAGCACATTGGCTGAATTGCCACTGGTAGAGATCGCCAGCAGCACGTCGCCGGGTTGTCCCAGGGCGCGCACCTGACGTGAAAAAATGACATCAAAATCGTAGTCGTTGGCAACCGCCGTGATGATGGAACTGTCGGTGGTCAGCGCAATGGCCGCCAGTTCCGGGCGTTCGCGCTCGTAGCGGCCGACAAATTCGGCCGAGAAATGCTGCGCATCCGCTGCCGATCCGCCGTTGCCGCAGGCCAGTACCTTGTTGCCGCTGGTGACACAGCTGAGCATCGCCTGCACTGCGGCCGCAATCGGCTTGCTCAGCGCCTGGGCGGCCTGGTACTTCAGGTCGGCGCTGTCGATAAAGTGTTGTTCGATTCGTTGCTCAAGCATGGGCGGATGATACCCGGCTCGTGCTTAAGCTGCGCTTAACAGCCACCGCCTTACCACCCCAGCGCCACGCCGTCACGCCGCGGATCGGCGGCACCGAGCCAGCCGCCCTCGCGGCGCATCAGAAAGCCCAGACCGCTGGTCATGGGAACGATGTCAAGCGCATGTCCCTTGGCAGCCAAGGCTGGCGCCTGCGTTGCTGCGCCGCTGCCTTTTTCCAGTTGCAGCTTGCCGCGCACCGCAGTCGATACATGTCCGCGTGCCAAGGCCTCGGCCGGGCTGCGCTGGTTCGCCAGCATCTCGATCAGACTGGCTGTGATGTAGTCAACAATCTGCCCGCCGCCAGCAGAGCCACCGACCACAACTGGCTTGCCGTTGCGGTCAAACACGATGGTCGGTGCCATCGAGGTCACCGGCCGCTTGCCAGCCTGCATCCGATTGGGTGCTGCCTGCCCAGCGCGTGGCGCTGTAGAAAAGTTTGTCAGCGCGTTGTTCAGCACAAAGCCCCCGACCATCAGACGCGAACCGAAATTGAGGTTGGTGGTCGTCGTCATGCTCAGCGCGTTGCCGGCAGCGTCCACGATGGCAATCTGGCTGGTGGCGTCGGCTGCCTCCGATGGCGGCGCTTGCATCAGCTCCGAAGTCGTCGTCGGGGCGTTCACGACACCCGCGTTCACTTCTTTGGTCGTGCGCTGCGGATCGATCCCTTGGGCACGCTGCTGCACATAGGCCGGCGCCAACAGGGCAGCGGTCGGCACGCGCACAAAGCCGGGGTCCCCGACATACTGCTGGCGATCGGCCTGCGCCAGTCGCCCGGCCTCGGCGTAATAGTGGACAAACTCCGGATCGTCAAAGCTGAAGCGTGGCGCATCCTTGCCTGTCATTGGACGTGCTTCCAGCATCTGCAGCATTTGCAGCACCATGACGCCGCCAAAGGAGGAGGGGCCCATGGCACAGACCGAATACACCAGGAAGGGCGCGCACAGCGGATCACGCAGCTCGCTGCGATAGGCTGCCAGGTCGGCCTCGACCATCAACGACGGCCGATAACCGCGCTGCGCTGAAGCCACCAAGGCACTACCGGCGCCGTCTTCCCACAGGGCGGCCGGGCCGCGTGCTGCGACGCGGCGCAGCGTCTGTGCGTAGGCCGGATGGGTCAGCATGGCGCCAACTGGCAGTACCTTGCCGTCAGCACCGAAATACAAGGGCACCATGTCCGGGTGCTCTTTGGCTGCGCTGGCCGAGGAGAGCACGGCATGCAGGTAAGCCGGCATGGCAAAGCCGCCCTCGGCCAGTTCGATGCCCGGATCGAACAGCGTCCTCCACGGCAGTTTGCCGTAGCGCTCATGCACTTGTTTCAGCACTGCCAGCGTGCCGGGCACGCCAACCGTGCGTCCGCCGCGCTGCACGTCGTCGTTCTTCAGCACGCTGCCATCGACATCGATGTTCAGAGCCGCAGTGACCCTGGCCGGCGCGGCGGCCAAGCCGTCATAGCTGGTGAGTTTGGCGCTGGCTGCATCCCAATGCATGATGAGGGAGCCGCCGCCAATGCCGGAAGATTGCGGTTCGACCAAACCCAGCACCATCTGGGCCGCAATGGCGGCGTCGATCGGAGTGCCACCCTGCTCCAGCATCTTCAAAGCGGCACGGGTTGCCAGCGGATGCGCCGTCACTGCAGCCTGCTCGGCCGGCACACTCGCAACCGAACGTGGCGCGGGTGGCACTTGCGTGGCACAAGCGCCCATCAGGACCAGCAGCCCTGCGCTCAAAAGCAGGCGACCCGCACCCACGACTCCAAGGTTTTTCATATTGCTTTCTCCGTATTCATTGCAGACTGCTTTTCAGGCAGCATCAAACGCCGCCTGCAACCACTCAATGCCCGAGGGCTCCACTGTCACCACGTCAAAACGGCAGGCGGGCGGTTCGCGCAGACGCATCAGATAGTGGCGCGCCGCAAAAACAATGCGCCGCTGCTTGTGTGCACTGACGCTGGCCGCAGCGCCACCATGACTGGTGCTGCCGCGCCGGCGCACCTCGACAAAAACGACTGTCCCATCGGGCGCACGCATGATCAGGTCGATTTCTCCGCCGCCACGCCCCGGGGTCCGATAATTGCGCTGAAGAAGGCGCAAGCCGCGCGCACACAAGTGCGCCAGCGCAGCGTCTTCTGCCGCGTCGCCAAGCTGCTTGGTGCTACCCGTGCCGGTCTTGATTTGAGGAAGAACCATTGAACCCCGCTCATGCTCTTGCTTACGCCCTGGCCTTGCGCGCTGCGTCCGAGGCGGTAGCTGGCCAGAATTATCCGCCCGGCGCGCTTTATGTGGTGGCAACACCGATAGGCAACCTGGCCGACATCACGCTGCGCGCGCTGCACCTGCTGCAAATTGCCGACACCGTGGCCTGCGAAGACACGCGCCACAGCCAGACTTTGCTGCGCGCCTATGGCATCGACAAATCGGCCGCGCAGTTGCTGGCGGTGCACCAGCACAACGAGTCCGAAGCGGCACAAACTGTGTTGGAAAGACTGCGCCAGGGACAGCGCCTTGCCTACGCCAGCGACGCCGGCACGCCTGCCATCAGCGACCCCGGTGCGCGGCTGGTGGCCGCCGTGCGACAGGCTGGCTTGCCCGTGATTCCCCTACCCGGCGCCAGCAGTGTGACCACAGCACTCAGTGTGGCCGGCATTGCGCCCGAGGGTGCGCAGGAGGGCAGCTTTGTCTTTATCGGTTTTCTGCCAAGCAAGAGCAGCGAGCGTGCCACCGCCGTCGAGGCGCTGCGTCTGGAGACGCGCAGCGTGGTCCTGCTTGAAGCGCCGCACCGCATTGAGGCGTTGGCAACAGCGCTGGCCGCGTTGGGACAACGCATGGTCACCATTGGGCGCGAGTTGACCAAGCAGTTTGAGGAGATTGCCAATGTCAGCGCAGAGGGTCTGCCGGCCTGGCTGGCTGAGGATGCGAACCGACTGCGCGGCGAGTTTGTGCTGGTGCTGCACCCGAGGACGGACGATTCATCCGGCGAGCCAGACGATCGTGTCCTGAAACTGCTGCTGGCCGAGCTACCCCTGAAAACCGCCGTCAAACTCAGCGCAGAAATCACCGGCCAGCCACGCAACACCTTGTACGAGCTGGCGCTGCGTTTGAAGAAGGATTAGCGACAACGCCCAGGGTTGTCATCCCGGGCTTGACCCGGGATCCAGTATGGGCTGAGCGAATTGCAATGGACTCACGTAACCTTAAGAAGTATCCGGTACCGTGCCCTGGCATAAGCCTGCTGTGCCAGTACCCAGGCTTTCGAATCAGAAGCATCCTGCAAGACATCAAGCATCTTCGTCATTTCATCCAGGAACACAGCAGCAAAACCTCTGTCGTGGCGCACGATAGATACTGAGTTGTGAACCAAATCCTTGAGCTTGACCGTTTTGGCTCGGGGTTGCGCAGCAGCGGTATGCCGCAAGTCTTTCTGCTTTCTGGCCACTCTGTTACCGTCGGTTGAACAACTTACATCAGTCAAGTCGCTGACCAAGGCCATAACACCAGTGCCAAATACACACTCGATCTCCCTTATGGTGACCGATGTGTCTTCCACCGTGTCATGCAAGAGTGCCGCAATGATCATGTCTTCATCGTGGTCGAATCGCGCCACCATCCGGGCCACTGCGAGCGGATGCTCAATATAGGGTCTGCCGCTGTACTTGCGTGTCTGCGCTTGATGCGCAACCGTCGCAAACTTCCGTGCACGCCAAATACGTTCAGTGGTCATCGCCAAACCCACCTATTGAAAGCCAAGACGATTTCATGAATATTTCAGCACGATGTGCATCAACAGTTCATCCAGCACTGAAAAATCGATTTTCTGATGGAATGGTGGATTGACCGATTCAAGGCGTGTCAACTCTCTATCGATAAACTGGTTAATCAATGGCCACTGTCTCCCGTATTGCGATTCACTGGCCTGTCGCTTATGGTGAAGCAATTCATCAATGGATTGATGCAGGGCTGGCTCGGTTACCAAAGCATCCACCAGATCAGAAAACTGGATGGGCGCAACACCGCGCCCCTGCTCCACCCAAAGGGTAGCCAGCAATGGCCGCAATACGTAAAGGTATTTCTTCAGCCGCACGGTCTCACCGCGCAGGTACTCACGGTAGTTCCCACGAGCCATGTGAATGTAGTGGTGGAAGGATCGTTCAGACTGATGGGTTTGCTGTGCTGCCTGTCGAATTTGCGCGAGAAATGACTCGTCAGATCGGTACACTACCGGCGAATCCAGCCATTCAATCAGCGTGGCATTGCCCTTTTTCATGAGGCCCAAAGCTTTGCGCAACTCCCAGCCGTTGATGTCAAGGTCGCCACTGAGGGGCACTTCGATCACGTCACGGACCGGGCTTACCTGCAAGTACCAGGGCAAGCGGTGCACGTAAATGAAGCGCACGTCGTAGTCACTGTCAGCGGAGGCGAATCCCCAGCCCCGGCTGCCGGACTCACAGGCGTACAGGACCGTCACATCGTGTGTTGACTCGATCCTCTGAATTCGCGCAACTATCTCGGACTTCATCGATTCCGATACGGGGTGGTTTGTATCCATGATTCATTCAATGCGAAATGCAATCAGCCTTTCACACAGACCACCTGCTTGAGCGTGTGCAGAATTTCCGTCAGGTCAGCCTGATTGGCCATGACCTGATCGATGTCCTTGTAGGCGCCGGGGATCTCGTCAATGACATCTTTGTCCTTGCGGCAGATGACGCCCTGGGTCTGCTCCACCATATCGGCAATGGTGAATTGCTTTGTCGCTGCTGTACGGCTCATCCGACGGCCGGCGCCATGCGCGCTTGAGCAAAAACTCTCAGGGTTGCCCAGGCCACGCACGATAAAACTGCGTGCCCCCATGCTGCCCGGAACAATACCCAGATCGCCCTCGCGAGCACGAATGGCCCCCTTGCGGGTGACCCAGACGTTTTCGCCGTAATGGTGCTCCTGCGCGACATAGTTGTGGTGACAGTTCACGGCCTCGGTTGTGACGGTAAAGGGCGGCAAATGTCGCTGCAATGCCGCCAGCACCAGCTCCAGCATGGAGGTGCGGTTCTGCATGGCATAGTCCTGCGCCCAATGAACGGCCTCGACGTAGTCAGCGAAATGCTCTGAGCCCTCAGGGAAGTAGGCTAGATCGCGGTCGGGCAGTTGGATCATCCAGCGCTCCATGTCCTTGCGAGCCAAGGCAATGAAGTAGCTGGCAATCGCGTTACCGATGCCACGGCTACCCGAATGCAGCATCACCCACACCTGGTCGGTCTCGTCCAAGCAGACCTCGATGAAATGGTTTCCACCACCGAGCGTGCCCATCTGGTTGGTCCACTTGGAGAACTTGCCAAACGCTTTGAGCAGTTCCGGGTGGCGATCCGTCAAAGACTTCAGGCGTGGCTCAAACGGTTTGGCGGCATCGACCAGTACTCGCTCATCGCGGTGTTGGTCACGACCCACCGGTACATCGCGGCTGATCTGGTCAAAAACGTTTTTGAGAGCCTTCTCGTCGATTTCATCGGCGGTGAGAGACAGACGCGCTGCCACCATGCCGCAACCGAGGTCCACGCCGACCGCAGCCGGGATGATGGCCTTGTGGGTAGCGATCACCGAACCAATAGTGGCGCCGATACCCAGATGCACATCGGGCATGGCCGCCACATGGTGGTGAATAAATGGCAGACTGGCGATATTGCTCAGTTGGGCGCGCGACTTGTCATCGACCTCGTCGGTCCAGATCTTGACCGGGACACGCTGCGAAGTCATTACTTCCTTGATTGGCATACCAAATTCCTCCTCTTACAAATGGGTGAAGCGACAAAATCGTTTTGACAGTGGAACCTTTTGACCGGCGGTTCCTGGCATGGCCCAAAGGCCATACCCGGCATGAGTTGCAGTCCATGCCTACCGGACTAACGCGGAGCATGTAGTCAAAACAGCATTCGCTTCAAAAACAGTTGTGACGACAAGAATGGCGGCCAGTTGATTTGTGCCCTCCGTCAGGGCGTACTCCGAAGCTCAAGTCATCGGCGAAGGATTCGAACCTTCCAACAAGCAAGTACTGACCACCGCATTCGTCACTAAAAAAGATGCGCGACAAAATCGATGAGTAGGGATATTTGCAGTATGTAAACCCACCAGCATTCGCGCAACAACTTACAACGTGATTTGTTCGACCTCACTCTCCCAAAAACCTGATCCCATTTGTCCGGCTGCAAAGCTGGCCAGCAGGTCAAATACCGCATCAGAAAAGCCTCCCACATGCAGGATGTCCGCACGCGGTGCAGCCTGAACCGTGGCGTAGGGCTGCAAATCAATGCAGACCATGCGCGCCTTCGGGTTTCGCTGGCGAAACAGCTCCCACGCATGCATAGTCGCCGTCGCACCCTTGCTGGTATCGGCCCAAGACTGGTTGTCCGACACCACGATTACCGTGTCGCCAACGACACTTTCCTGGTTGAGCAGGTCAAAGCCGCTGGAGATGGCGGTCCCGCCACCCAGCATGCTGGCCAGCTTCTGGGTGTTGCTCATGACACTATCACGCGGATTCAACGCCACATGGCGGGCAACCGTGTTGAAGACGATCACGCCTGCGTCTCGGTTCTTGCGCAGCAGTGCCGACGCAATCAGCGCAGCCACATCGACGCATTGCACCTTCGAGCTTGCGCCGGGGCGTGAACCCGTAATGGGAGATTGCATCGACCCCGACACATCCACCATGACCCAAGTTCGGCCCTCCAACTCCGGCACGTTTTCCAGTGAGGCATCCAGCGCATCCTGTAAGGCATCTTTGATCACCATCGGCACAGCGTCTTGCGCATTCGCATAAGCCACCAGAAGTTGATACGGATAGGCACGCGCCCGGCGCACCAATTCTGCGTCGCGAAGTCGTGCTGCAATGACCTCCGCCACGTTGGGCATGGGTGCATCGACACCGGCCTTTTGCAGTGCCCGCCGCATAGCGTCAGCCGCTGGTCCAAAGACACCAT
>CAZZLB010000077.1:0-9808 GCA_964654655.1 uncultured Rhodoferax sp.
GATCTCGGGCGTGAGGAACAGCTTGTCGCCATTGACCGGGCTGGAAAACTTGACACCTTCCTCCGAAATCTTGCGCATTTCGCCCAGGCTCCAGACCTGAAAACCCCCCGAGTCGGTCAGGATCGGCTTCGTCCATTTTTCAAACGCGTGCAGCCCGCCAAACGCAGCCATCACGTCCAGCCCGGGGCGCATCCACAAGTGAAAGGTGTTGCCCAGAATGATCTGCGCGCCCATTGCTTCCAGGCTGGCCGGTGTGACGCCCTTGACCGTGCCGTAGGTGCCCACCGGCATGAAGATCGGTGTTTCCACCACACCGTGGTTGAGCGTCAGACGGCCCCGGCGGGCGTGGCTGGCCAAATCGGTTTGCAGCAGTTCAAATTCAAGCATGGGTCATCCTGGGCGTGGCCCGCGCCAGGATGGCTGCGCAATCGACGCCGCGCGGCAAACTGCCGTAGTTATGGTGGCCCGTTTGCTGCAGACGCGACTGACAGAAAGCGTCACTGACAAATGACGGCGCATGACGGACCAGCAGCGAAGCCTGCAACGCCAGCGCCATGCGATCCACCAGATCGCGCGCGCGGTACTCGAGGTCGTGCAGATCCTTCATCTCGTTCACCAGACCCGCAACCCACTGGTCCAGCGCCGCGTGGGCACCCCGCGCCAGAGCCACTTCGGCAAAGAAAGCGTCGATCACCGCCGGCGTTTTCGAGATGGCGCGCAAAACGTCCAGACATTGCACATTGCCACTGCCCTCCCAGATGGTGTTGACCGGCGCTTCACGGTACAGGCGCGGCATCATGCTGTCTTCCATCACGCCGCTGCCACCAATGCACTCCATCGCCTCATAGGCATGATTCGGTGTGCGCTTGCAGATCCAGTATTTGCCGACCGCTGTGACCAGGCGCACCAGCAGATCTTCCTGCTCCAGATGGCGATGGTCCATGGCGCGCGCCATGCGCATGGTGAGCGTCAAGGCTGCTTCGCTCTCCAGCGCTAGATCGGCCAGCACGTTTTGCATCAGCGGCTGCTGGTTCAGAACCTTGCCAAAGGCCGAGCGAACCGAGCAATGGTGCAGCGCTTGCGACGCTGCCATGCGCATGCCGGCGCTGGAACCAATCATGCAGTCAAAGCGCGTCATGCTGACCATCTCGATGATGTTGCGCACGCCGCGCCCCTCTTCGCCCACCATCCAGGCCAGCGCGCCGCGCAACTCGGTTTCGCTCGACGCGTTGGACGCATTGCCCATCTTCTTTTTCAGACGCAGGACCTGCATCGCGTTCTTGCTGCCATCGGGACGCCAGCGCGGCAGCAAAAAGCACGACAGACCGACAGAAGTTTGCGCCAGCACCAGGAAGGCATCGCACATCGGCGCCGAGACAAAGTACTTGTGACCTACCAGCTCGTAGGCCTGGCCGGGCCCGGTCCTGCCAATGGGATAGGCGCGCGTGCTGTTGGTCCGCACGTCGGAGCCGCCCTGTTTTTCCGTCATCGCCATGCCGATGGTGACGCCCTGCTTTTGTTCCACCGGCACATTGCGCGGGTCGTACACCCGGGCCATGACTTTGGGTCCCCACACCTGCAGCAGATCGGGCTGCAGGCGCAGCGTCGGCATGGCCGCAAAGGTCATGGTGATGGGGCAACCGTGGCCGGCCTCCACCTGGTTGTGCAGATAGGTTTTGGCGGCGCGCGCCACGTGCGCGCCAGGGCGCGGCTCGGTCCAGGGGGAGGAGTGCAGACCCTGCTCGATGGCGGTCTTCATGAGCTGGTGATAAGCCGGATGAAAACTCACCAGATCAATCCGGTTGCCAAAGCGGTCGTGGCTGTCGAGTTCCGGGATGAACTTGTTCGCCAGACGACCCTGCTCCAGGTAGTCTGCAGAGCCAGTCAGTTGACCGAAAGTGTCGAGCTCGGCTTGCGCCCAGTCAGCGCCTTCGCGCTGCACTGCTTCGTTCAGTGCCCTGTCCTGTCCGTACATGTTGTAGTCGACCAGGTCGTTCGAGAGATTCTCCACCTGATGGGTTTCGGCGAGGTAGATCGAGCTTGGGGTGGCTTGCATACGAATGTTCATGATTTGTCTCCAATCAGAAGCTTGTCTTGTGCTCTCTTGGCAAACTCCGCACGCAAGGCTTTGAGTTTCTCACGCGGATCTTCCCTGGCGGTCATTTTATCGAGGGCCATCTCGGCGATAAAGCGGCTGGGCTGGGCGGTGATCATCTCGCGCCCCTTCTTGCGCTTGCGCGTCCAGCTCACTGCCAGACTGCGCTGGGCGCGCGTGATGCCGACATACATCAGGCGCCGCTCCTCCTGCAAACGCTCCAGATCACTGTCGCTCATGAAGCCATCAGCGCGATCGCCTACTTTGGCATCATCGCCCATCTTGAAGGGCAGCATGCCTTCGGTGACGCCAACCAGCATCACATGCGGCCACTCCAGTCCTTTGGCAGCGTGCAGGGTCGAGAGGGTCAGCACGTTCTGCTCGGTCTCACGCTCGTTGATGGTTGACAGCAGGGAGACCGTCTGCGCCACCTCAAGCAGTGACTTGATTTCACCGACGCCGTCCACGCCTGCCACATCCTCGATCTGGCCGCCGCAGCGAGCAGACATCCAGTCGCAAAAGTCGACCACATTGCTCCAGCGCGCGGCAGCCAGTTTTTCACTGTCTTCGCCGTCGTACAAATGTTGCTCGTAGCTGATTTCTTTCAACCAATCGAGCAAAAATTCACCGGCTGCCTGGGCGCCCAGCGCGTGGCGCGCGCGAAATTCCAGATCGTTCACATAGCGTCCAAATTCGTGCAGGCTCCCGACGGCCTTGCTGCTGAGCACGCTGCCCAAAGAGGACGAAAACAGGGCCTCGAACAGGCTGACCCGGTACTTGCTGGCAAAGACACCGAGTTGCGAGAGCGTCTGGTGCCCGATGCCACGCTTGGGAACGGTCACGGCGCGCAGGAAGGCAGGGTCGTCATCGTTGTTGATCCACAGGCGAAACCAGGCACACAAATCCTTGATCTCGGCGCGGTCAAAGAAGCTGGTGCCACCGGACACCTTGTACGGAATGGCCGCCTTGCGCAGCGCTTTCTCGAACACCTTGGCCTGGTGGTTGGCGCGGTAGAGCACGGCAAAGTCCTTGAAATCCAGCGACTGCGGCCCGCCGCCGGCACTCTGGCCCGCGCGCAGGCTCTGCACCCGCGCCACCACACGCTCGGCTTCGTGTTCCTCACTGTCGGCGTCGAGCACGCGCACCGGCTCGCCCTCGCCAAGATCGCTCCACAGGTTCTTGACGAACAATTTGGGATTGGGACCAATCACATTGTTGGCCGCATGCAGGATGGCACTGGTGGAGCGGTAGTTCTGCTCGAGCTTGATGACCTTGAGTGCCGGGAAGTCGACGGGCAGTTTCTTCAGGTTGTCCAGCGTGGCGCCGCGCCAGCCATAAATCGACTGGTCATCGTCGCCGACTGCGGTAAAACGTGCCTGGGCTGGGGGCTTGCCCGCCACCAGCAGCTTCAAAAATTCGTATTGCGTGGCATTGGTGTCCTGGTATTCATCCACCAGCACATGACCGGCCAGCGCCTGCCACTTCTGACGCACCGCTTCATGCGCCTGCAGCAACTTGAGCGGCAGGCTGATCAGGTCATCAAAGTCCACGCTCTGGTAGGCGCTGAGCCGCTCCTCATAGTGCGCCATGACACGGGCGATGATGTGCTCATTGTCGTCAGCCGCCTGCGCCGCGGCAGCTTGTGCGTTCAGGCCCTGGTTCTTCCACAGGCTGATGGTCCATTGCCATTTGCGCGCGGTAGCGGCGTCCACGGTACCGCCAGCGTCTTTCAGGATGCTGGTGACGTCGTCGCTGTCGAGGATGGAGAAATTGGGCTTCAGCCCGAGCGCCACACCGTCCTGACGCAGCATGCGCACGCCCAGCGCATGAAAAGTGCAGATCACGACCTCTTTGGCGGACTTGCCAATCAAAGAGCTGGCGCGCTCACGCATCTCTGCAGCAGCCTTGTTGGTGAACGTGATTGCCACAATGCGCTTGGGCTCCAGGCCGGCCTGGATCAGGCGGGCAATCTTGTGCGTGATGACGCGCGTCTTGCCCGAGCCCGCTCCCGCTACAACGAGGCAAGGGCCTTGCATGAAGTTGACGGCTTCTTGCTGGGCCAGATTCAGGCCGGTCGATTCAGGAGAAAGCATCAGTTCAGAACAAACCGGACGCAATATTGATAGTCAAGGCAAGCAGTGTGGTGTTGAAAAAGAACGCCAGCACGCAGTGCGCCAGACCGGTCCGGCGCATTGTACGGTTGGTGAAGCTCACATCGGCAGTTTGCCCCGAGGTTCCGATGACACAGGAAAAGTAGAGAAAATCGCCGTAATCGGGAGCGTGCCCGCCGGGGAAGTCGAGTCCGCCGGGCTGTCCGCGCAGTTCGGCAGCATAGTAGTCGTGCGCATAGTGCAAGGCAAACATCACTTGCGTGAAGGCCCAGGAACTAACGATGGTCAACAGGGCCAGTCCGATGTGGGCCGAGCGAAACACGCCATGAAGTTCCTTGGCTACAGCCAGTTCAGCAACGATCGCCCCAACGCACATCAGCGCGGCAAGTATGACGAGAACCAGCACCAGAATACGCCCCTCGTCGTGCAGCAAGGCTCGTTTTCGCATTCTTTCGTGGCTTGACCAGAACATCATCCGCATGGACAGCAGCAGGTAAAGCCAAGCCCCCATATTCCAGCCGATGATGGACCGGGTGACGCCCTGGTGCGCCAGTGTCTCGGGCAGCAACACTGTCGTTGCCAGCCCAAAAGCCGCACACAACAGCAGCCTGGGACGGGCAAGCGCCAGGCGCACGAGAAAGGGCTTTGACTGGAAGGGGTGAACCGGTGCTTGCGTCATGGAATCATCTGGCAGGTAGGTGGCGCTGATTATTAGGCACTTTCTTTGGCGACAATCACTATCGTGTTGCAAATATTGCTCGTTACCTTTCCCTTCTTTGCGCTGGTGCTGTGTGGCTATGTGGCGGCGAGTCGGCGCATGTTGCCGCTGGAGGCGATTGCCGGCCTGAACGGCTTTGTGCTGTTTTTTGCCCTGCCCTGCATGTTGTACCGCATGGGCGCCAGCATGCCGCTGGCGCGATTGCTTGATGGCGGCGTGTTCCTGACCTGGACACTGTGCGCCCTGATCACGGTGGCGATCACCCTGGCGGTCAGCAAGAACACGCGCATCGGCTGGAACGATGCTTCTTTCGGTGCGCTGGTTGCGGCTTTTCCGAATACCGGCTTCATGGGCGTGCCCTTACTCGTGGCCTTGCTCGGTCCGCCAGCGGCAGGACCGGTTATTCTGACCATGCTGGTCGACATGGTGATCACGAGTTCGCTGTGCATCGCGCTGTCCCGGCTCGACGGTGCCGACCAGCATGGTGCCAGCAAAGCCGCCGGCAACGCGCTCAAGGGCGCTGCCACCAATCCCCTGCCCTGGTCGATTCTGCTGGGCGCGCTGGCTTCTGTGTTGCAGTTTGAACTCCCCACGCCCATCATGCAGACGGTTGGCCTGCTGGCGGACGCCGCCTCACCGCTTGCGCTCTTCACCATAGGCGCCGTGCTGGCACGCTCGCAGATGCTGGCCAGGCTCCAGCAGCACGCGCCAATTCCCCTGCGCGACTATCTGCCGGTGGCGGCCATCAAATTGCTGGTGCATCCAATGCTGGTACTTGCAACGGGAACGGTGGCCATCGCCTTGGGTCTGCCCTTGAGCCGGTTTGCGCTGACGGTGATGGTATTGGCGGCGGCCTTGCCAAGCGCCAGCAATGTGTCGCTGCTGGCCGAGCGTTTCGGCGCCGACAACGGACGCATTGCCCGCATCATTCTGCTGTCCACGGCAACGGCATTCCTGACCTTCTCGCTGGCTGTGAGCTGGCTCACCTGATTCCTTTGGCCGTCCGGTTTCGAGTTGAGGACAAAGCAAATTTGCTTTGCAAATCCTGGTCTGTCCCGCAAGGTATTAGATTAACAATGGATCAACATCGATGGCCCAGCGGATCAGGCCCCGACCGTCGCTGCCTTGGCGCGTCATGTGCAGCACGCCCTGCCAGGCCGACAGAAAGTTCTGCAATGCCGTGCGCGAGGGACTCTCGATCAGCATCTGCGAGCGCTCCACGTTGGCAATGCGCTGAATGCTCATCGGAACCGGCGGGTAAAGCGTGATCAGCCCACTGAGTTGCCCGACGTCAGGCAAGCTGGCGGCGCCAGCACTGGCAGCAGTCAGAAAACCCCGAGCCACCTCCTGCGTGCGCGCCTCGGCGCGCACCAGTGCCTGAAAACTGAAGGGTGGCATGCCTGCCTGTTCACGCTCCCGAAGCTGACCCGCCGCAAAAGCAGGGTAGTCGTGCCGTTTGAGGGCTTCAAACAAGGGATGCTTCGGGTGAAAAGTCTGCAACCACATCTCGCTTTGCGCGCTGATGTCAGCGTCACGACCGGCACGGCCCCCGGCCTGCATCAGCAAACCAAACAGCCGCTCGGCGGCCCGAAAGTCGCTGGAGAACAGGGCACCATCCGGATTGATCGCCGCTACCAGGGTGATGCGCCGGAAGTCGTGCCCCTTGGCAATCATTTGCGTACCCACCAGTACGTCCACTTCGCCGGCATGAACACGTGCCAGCTGCGATTCAAGCTCGCCCTTGAGCCGGGTGCTGTCGGCGTCAATACGGGCGATGCGCACAGGCTCCCCGTCAGGCCACTGCGCGCTGATCGAATTGGCCCGGCGTACATCCACCAGCAACTCTGCCAGGTGTTCTTCGAGCCGCTCGGTGCCTCGTCCCATGGGTGCGATGTCAGGGTTGCGGCAAGCCGGACAGGCGCTCGGTACGCGCTCGGTGTAGCCGCAGTGGTGGCAACGCAGTGTTCGGTCGATCTTGTGAAAAACCCGGTAGGCGCTGCAATGCGGACATTCACTTTTCCAGTCGCAGTCGGCGCAGTGCAGGACTGGCGCGTAGCCGCGACGGTTCAAAAAGACCAGAATCTGCTCACCGCGCGCCACTCTTTGTGCCATTGCCTCCAGCAGTGGCGGCGCAATGACGCACTTTTTCGGTTGGTGGTTCATGTCAACCCGGCGCACCAGCGGCAGGCTGGCATGCTGGCCAATGCGGCTGGGCATCTGCAGGCGAACATAACGACCGCCTTCTGCCGCAGGGCGACTGTGGTGCCAGCTCTCCAGCGACGGCGTGGCCGATCCGAGCAGGACCTTGGCACCCTCCAGCCGGGCCCGGTAGACCGCCAGATCGCGCGCCGAATAGCGTGCCCCCTCCTGGCTCTTGTAGCTGGGGTCGTGCTCTTCATCGACGATGATCAGTTTGAGCGCCGGCAGCGAAGCAAAGATCGCCATGCGCGTACCCAGCACGATGCGAGCCACGCCACCGTGCGCCGCGAGCCAGCTTTTCAGACGTTGCGCAGGTGTCATGCCGCTATGCAGACAAACCACGGCGCCAGCGCCAAACAGGGCATCAAAGCGGGCCCGAAAACGCGATTCGAGTTGCGGCGTCAGGTTGATTTCCGGCACCATGACCATGGCTTGGGCACTGGCATCGCGCTCGAGTAACTGCTGGACGATTTGCAGATAGACCTCGGTCTTGCCACTGCCGGTGGAGCCAAACAGCAAAAAGGGCCCGGCAACAGAGTGGAATTGGCGGATCACCTCTTGCTGCTCCGCAGTCAAGGGCAAAGCGCCACCGGCAACACTGGACTGGGCGGAGTCAAGCTCTGCTGGCTTGGCGTAGCGCTTGATCCGTCGCGCCACCTGCAGCGCCGTGAGTTCGCGCAGTTGTGGCGGCAACGCCGCCAAGGCCACTTCTCCTGGTGATCGCTGGTAATAGTCAGCCGTGAATGACACCAGTTGCCGCCATGCCACGGACAGCGGGGCAATGCCTTCTATCTCCCCAGCAATGGGCCGGAGCTTGTCTGCTGAAATTTCTGCGTTGGTGCGCGCCGCTGCTTCGGCACCCGGCTGATCCCAGACCACGCCGAGCAAGTCGCGACTTCCCAGCGGTACGCGTACCAGCGTGCCAGCAGCAATCGAGCGCTCGCTGCGATAGGTCAATGGCCCGGCCACCTGGCTGTGAACAGGGGTCTGAACCAGCACCGGAAGCAGATTCATGGCTTGCCCGGATTTAAGGCGTAAAGTTGATGTGAACTTGCGGAAAACGCCTTAAGTCTTTGATTCATAATCAATTTATACCAGATTCAGAGAAACTGTGGATAACTTTGTTGATATCTCACCTCCAGCAGCCCCAAGCCCTTCAAAATCAAGGCTTTCACTGAAATGCCCATAAAAATAGCAAAATTCAAAATCGTTATAAATCAACCACTTACGATCGCTATTGGTTTTGTAGCAGGTGGCATGAAAAAATTCAGGACTTTCGCAATGCAACAGAAATTTTGTGCATAAGTCAGGCGCCACTAACCCGTTTTCGGCCCAAACCGTGTTATGAAATCATGCGCCAGACATCTAAGCGCGCATCCGGCGCGAGTGCGCATGAACCGCCTGCACAAGCGCCGCCACATGCTCGGGAGGTGTGTGCTGACTTATGCCATGTCCAAGGTTGAAAATATGGGTCGGGCCGGTACCGGCACCGCCATGTGGCGCACCAAAACTGCGCAGCGCCTTGGCTACTTCGGCGTCGATTTGCGCTGGCTCGGCAAACAGCACATTGGGGTCGATATTGCCTTGCAGTGCTTTGCTGCTGCCTACCAGTGCGCGGGCACGCGCCAGGTTGACGGTCCAGTCCAAGCCCAGCACGTCACACTTCAAAGCACCCATTTCTTCCAGCCAGAGCCCACCTCCCTTGGTGAACACAATGGACGGAATGCGTACCCCCTTGTGTTCTGTCTTCAGTTGCCCGAGTACGCGGGTGGTGTAGGCCAGACTGAATTCCTGGAACGCGCCGTCAGCCAGCACACCGCCCCAACTGTCAAAAATCATCACTGCCTGGGCACCGGCGTCAATTTGCGTATTGAGGTACAGGGCTACAGCGTCGGCATTGATCGCCAAAATCCTGTGCATCAGGTCCGGTCGGCTGTAAAGCATGGTCTTGACGAGCCGGTAGTCGTCCGACCCAGCGCCCTCGACCATATAGCAGGCCAGAGTCCAGGGACTGCCCGAGAAGCCAATCAGGGGCACGCGACCGTTCAGCGCCTTGCGAATCGAGGTGACGGCGTCAAACACGTAGCGCAGTTTGTCCATGTCCGGCACCGCCAGTTTGGCGACCGCCGCCTCGTCACGCACGGCGTGGGCAAACTTCGGCCCCTCACCGAGCGCAAACGAGAGTCCCAGACCCATGGCGTCGGGTACCGTCAGAATGTCGCTGAACAGGATGGCGGCGTCCAGCGGATAACGATCGATCGGCTGCAGCGTGACCTCGGTTGCGTAATCGGTATTGGTTGCCAGCCCCATGAAGCTGCCGGCCCGGGCACGGGTGGCGCGGTACTCGGGCAAATAGCGCCCGGCCTGGCGCATCAACCAGATCGGCGTGTGGTCGGTAGCCTGACGCAGGCAGGCACGGATAAAGGAATCGTTTTGGAGGGGCGCAAAGGCGCTGGGTTGGGCAGATGTATTCATACCCCAATTGTCGCAGCAAGCCAGCCTTTTTTATGGCGCGGGCAGCCGCATGGCCGCATCCTCAAAGGTGCCGGCTTCGGCGTCCAGGTGACAGGCTGCACAGTTGCTGCGGCTCTTGACCTTGGGCGACTGCCAGTCAGCGGCTGTGATGTCGCGGTGCTTTTTCACCCAGTACGGTGTTTCGGTGATTCGCTGCGGCGTCGCGTCCGC
>CAZZLB010000078.1:0-9758 GCA_964654655.1 uncultured Rhodoferax sp.
TCTCCTCATAACTAGCCTATACTCAACGGATTTAGTATTACTTCTGGTTCTGGGTTGATTGTAAGTTACAACGCCTCCACAACCACACAACCATACCCAACAACACAGCTTGTTGAATGGTCAAGTGCAATAAGTCAATCGTTATCTTACATCACTTCTTCCCAGATCACCTACATTGGTATCAACAGTTCTGGTGGAATTATCCAGCAAACAACACCATTTATTGATGGCGATTTCTTGAAGTATATTCCTGTTGGACGCATTCTTCATCAGTCTGGATCGGTCACCAACGGCACAGTCACTTCACCTTCCGTAGCTTATGGACAGACAGCTTTCAGAGGAGAGTTTGTTCGTGCAATCGGACCACTGAAGATCTCTGGACACGTTCTTTCGCCTTCTGGCTCAACGCTATCGCTCACAAAGACAGGTGGCACGTCCTATGTTGAAGGTAGAAACTATATCGTAGACCCAAACAGTCCAAACAATGTTTTGCCAGCTTCCGATGGCGACGTGGTTATCTCAAAGATATTCAGAGAGCATGTAAGCGGCTCAACACCGGTAATCGACTCTGGTGTTGCAAATGCTGGCTACGCAACCATTGATCCAAACCATTACAACAACAACGGCACCCTGGCAACCGTGCCCGCCAGCAGATACACGATCCAGAGAGTGTTCTGGTTCCCAAACTCTGCCAATAAAGCATTCTTTGTGTACTACGGCAATGCTTACTATCAATCAATGGCAGAGGCTCAAGCTTCTATACCAACAGAAGAATTTACTGAGGGAGCCAACACGCAAGGTGCGGCAATATTGATTGCATACATTATCTGCCAATATAACTGCTCAAACCTTGCCGATCCAACCTCGGCCAAGATCATTCAAGCCGGTGTGTTCCGTGGTTCGGGTGGTGCTGGCGGTGGTGGAGTTGGTGGTATTACAAATCCCGGTGGTCTTGACACCTACGTTCAATTCAATGACGGTGGTTCGACCTTTGGTGGAGTTGCTGGCCTAACCTTCAACAAGAACACAAATACCCTGACAACAACAAATCTTGTTGTTAGCAGCGTTGCTACAGTAAGCGGCAACATGACACTCGGAGATACTTCGGGTGATATTATCACTGTAAATGGGCAACTAACAGCCTCTGCGGGAATAGCTGGAGACCTGTATGGCACAGCTTCCTATGCAGTCAATGCTCAAACTTCTAGCTATGCGTTGACGGCTGTATCATCTTCTTACTCTGACTTTGCATTGACAGCTAGCTATGCTGCAAATGCAAATCAATCGATATCAGCAAGCTTTGCAACAACTGCCTCTTACGCATCTCAAGCTCTTTCTGCTTCTTGGGCCAGCCTAGCTGATTATGCAACCGAGGCTGGTTATTCATCGAATGCTGGCAGTGCAGCAGTAGCTTCTTACGCAGATAATGCTCTATCAGCTTCTTATGCAGTAAACGCAAGCATAGCAACAAGTGCTTCTTATGCTGCACAGGCTCTTAGTGCTTCTTATGCGGCGAATGCTCTGTCAGCTTCATACGCAACCAGCGCACTCTCAGCTTCATATGCGTCTCAAGCAGGATCGGCAAGCTATGCTTCAAGTGCTCTGACAGCTTCATATGCCCTACACGCTCTATCGGCATCCCATGCAGACTATGCTATCTCAGCTTCTCATGCTACTGAAGCTACCTCTGCAAGTTATGCACTACAAGCGTCAAGTGCTTCATACGCACTAAGTGCCCTAACAGCTTCATATGCAGATATGGCTCTTAGCGCCTCACATGCAGATACAGCAGATCAAGCAACATCAGCTTCTTATGCGGCGAATGCTCTGTCAGCTTCATATGCCTCGCAAGCTCTAACTGCAAGCTATGCAGATCAAACTCTCTCGGCTAGCTATGCTCAAAATGCCTTGTCTGCTTCACATGCTGACCTAGCTGTTTCGGCAAGCTATTCAGCCGAAGCACTTTCAGCTTCATATTCTACCGCTGCACTATCAGCCAGTTATGCAACAAATGCTTCGCAAGCGGTGTCAGCATCGTTTGCTACCACAGCATCGTATGCCCTGCAAGCTCTAACTGCCAGCTACGCTTCTGAGGCTTTGTCGGCAAGTTACGCATCAAGCGCACTGTCGGCAAGTTATGCTGCAAATGCCTTGTCAGCTTCTCACGCAGACCATTCAAACACAGCAGACAGCGCAACGGCAGCAGCTTCAGCTTCTTACTCCAGCTTTGCACTAACTGCTTCGTATGCTTCCGAAGCTCTGTCTGCTAGCTACGCAACCACAGCATCATTTGCTCTCCTCTCCGTTTCGTCTAGCTTCGCAGAGACATCAACAACAGCTTCATATGCAGTTGCGGCTCTTTCTTCAAGCTACTCCAGCTTTGCACTGACAGCTTCATATTCAGATGCTTCGCTAAGTGCAAGCTACGCAACAAGCGCATCTCACGCTGATCTTGCAACTTCTGCAAGTTATGCTGTAACAGCAGCATATGCCCTGGCAACAGAACACACTTGGCAAGACGGTGGAAACAAGCTTGCTACAACCTCATCCGTGGCAATTGCCGGTGGTCTCGGAACAAGCTACTTTGCTGACAACGTAGATCCGAATGTCAACTTCTTTGTTTCTGGATCGCCAGGAGCAATAGCAAACAACCAACTCGGTATTTCTGTCTTTGGTGGCGACGTTGTAATCTCTGGAACTCTAGACGTATCAGATATTGTTGGCCTAACTCTGGGCGGAACAAAAGTTGAAGCTGAGTTCGTAGAGTTCAAAAATATTGGAACTGCTAGCATCACAATTGACGAAACATATGCGACATACATGTATACCTCTGGTTCAGAGTCGGATATGTACGTTGCTCACAAGTTCGGCAACGAACAAAACACAACAAACTTCCGCTGGGTAGAAAATACTCTGGATACTGGCTTGCTGCACGGTGGGCAGCTTTCTACTGTCAACGGAACAACAACATTCAATCTTGGTCATGGTAATGGTCTGATCGTAAGCTACAACGCAACAACCGCATCAGAGCCAAGAACAACGGTCAAGCTTGTAGAGTGGTCAGACTTTGTAAGCCAGTCTATCACCTATATTTCTTCATCGCAAATAACCTTTGTTGGCATCGACAACAACGGAAACCTTGTCCAACGCACTACTCCGTTCTTGAATGTCGATTACGGCCAGTATATTCCAATCGGCCGAGTGCTGCACTGGTCAGGTTCTGTGACGAACGGCACAGCAACCTATCCGAGAGTGGCATATGGTCAAGCACTCTGGCCATCTGACTTTGCACGTATCTTTGGACCATTGAAGATCTCTGGCCATATTCTTTCGCCTTCTGGATCGACACTTGGACTTGTAAAAACTGCTGGTGCTTCATACGCAGAAGGAAGAAACTACCGAGTTGATCCAAACAGTCCAAACTTGACACAAGCATCTTCTGATGGAAACGTAACGATTTCAAAGATCCAACGTCACTACGTTTCTGGTTCTAGCCCAACAAACTACATCATTGACGCTGCTTCTGGGAGTGTTGGATACACGTACATTGATCCTACGCTATACAACCCAAACAACATGGGAACGCTGACCGCTGTCAGCAGTAGCCAGTTCAGTATTCAGCGTGTCTTCTGGTTCCCAAATTCATCAACCAGACAGTTCGCCGTATATTACGGGCCAGCAGTCTACAATACCCTGGACGATGCTCGCAGCACTCTCACAGAAGAAGAGTTCGTCGAAGGTAATGGTACTACTGGTGTTGCAATCCTCGTTGCTTACATCATTGCATCTGGGGATTGTACAGACCTAACAGACACAAACAAAGCGAAGATCGTTCAAGCTGGGCTCTTCCGTGCATCAGCGGGCGGTGGTGGAGGAGGCGGTGGAGGAGCAACACTTCCCGGTGGTTTGGACACTCAAGTTCAGTTCAACGATGGTGGATCAACGTTTGGTGGCGACAGTGGCTTGACATTCAACAAGCTTACAAACGCCCTAACCATTGGCGGGGACACTAACGTAGGTGGAACGCTCAATGTTTCGGTTGTTGGAAATGGCCTTGAAGGAGCCCACTCCTACTTGTCTGATGGCACAACAAGATATCTTGTCGGTGGCAACAACATAACAACAGCCACTGGTGCTCTTGGTCAAATAACCGTTACTGCTAACCCAGGTGGTTCAACGGGTCAGTTCCAGTACAATAACGCCGGAGTGTTTGCTGGGACGCCTAACCTGACTATAAATGGTGGCCTCCACGCCACGGGAAGTTTCTCTGGTTCGTTCGTTGGCAATCTAACTGGATCATCCAGCTATGCAACAGAAGCACTGTCAGCTTCTTATGCAACCACAGCTTCGTATGCGGTTACGGCAACTAGTTCTGACACTGCAACAAGCGCAAGCTACGCAACTACGGCAAGTTATGCCTTGACTGCAAACACGGCGAATAGTGCAACAACAGCCACCTCCGCTTCTTATGCAACTCTAGCTGCTACAGCCATCTCTGCCTCGTTCGCTACAACGGCAAGTTATGCAGACATGGCAAACAGTGCCAACTCAGCAACTTCCGCCTCATTTGCTACCGTCGCTAACACAGCAAACACAGCTACTTCGGCATCGTTTGCAACCACAGCTTCTTATGCTTTGAACTCTGGTTTGTTGAACGGCTTCGCAGATACCACATTTGCCAAGTTGTCAGCAAACAACGTGTTCTCTGGCAACAACACAATCTCGGGTACATTTACCGGGAGCTTGCTTGGCACAGCTTCCTATGCTTCAGAAGCAGGAACGGCTAGCTATGCAGCCAACACTGGTCTGTTGAATAACTTTGCAGACACGGCGTTCGCTAAACTGTCTGCGGACAACACCTTCACAGGAACAAACATCATAACAGGTTCCTTCTCTGGGAGTTTGACAGGAACAGCTTCTTACGCTTCGAATGCTGGGTTGCTGAACAATCTTGCTTCGACAGCATTTGCACAGTTGAGTGCAAACAACGTCTTTACTGGAACAAACATAATCACTGGGTCTTTCTCTGGAAGTCTAGCTGGCACGGCAAGTTTCGCTACAAGTGCTTCGTTTGCAACCACGGCATCGTTTGCTACAACGGCCACAAGCGCAGCGACAGCAACTTCTGCTTCGTTTGCAACAACAGCTTCATTCGCCACAACAGCGAGCTACGCAGTCACTTCGAGTTATTCTCTCAACTCTGGTCTCTTGAACAACTTTGCAGACACGGCGTTTGCGAAGCTTGCATCTGCAAACACCTTCACACAGAACAACGTCTTTACGACACTGACAGCCTCAAGTGTTTCTGCCTCTGGAAATATGTTTGTTGGTGGAAACCTTACAGTTGGTGGAATAACTTCGGAAAATGGAAACATCAACCTTGGAGATGCTTCAACTGACATTATCACGGCGACGGGAAGAATAACCGCTTCAAACGGTATGATGCTCTCTGGTAGTTCGACCTTCGGATCTACCTCGGCTGATACCTTTACCTTTAACGGTAAGGGTCTATTCCTCGATGGTCTCTCTGGTTCTCTCCAGAAGCTTTCAGATGGCACAACACCATACCTTGCTGCTGGTTCCAATATTCTAATCACAACCGCCTCAAACGGTCAGATTACGATTACAGCAGCAAGCACAGCAAGCTTGGCAGCAGCGGGCACAAACGGACAGATCCAGTACAATAACGGTGGAGTGTTCGGTGGGTTGTCTGTCCTGACCTATAACACCTCATCTGGATTGGTTGCAACTGGCTCGTTCTTTGGAACTGGTTCTTCACTGTCTGGATCATTCACTGGTTCCTTCCTTGGAACGATGACTGGTTCGTTTACCGGTGTGATTGGCTCTGGTTCAATTATCAGCAGCGCATCACTTTCAAACGCAATCTTTGTTGGCAACCAATGGACGCCTGCCTTGTCCTTCTCTGGTGGTGGAACTGGTATCACCTATTCATCACAAACCGGTTCCTATGAACACTTCGGTCGAATGGTTTTCGCAACCTTCGACTTCACTCTCAGCAACCTGGGAACCGCTGCTGGCAACGTTTATTTGGCCGGTTTGCCATACTCAGGAGCTACGGCAGCTACTGTTGGTGCTGGTGCTGGTACAGTGACAATTGGTTACTTCTCAAACGCTGCTGGTGGTTCTAACAACATCTCGACAGTATACGGTTATGTTGAAGCGCAAAAGAAGACAGCAGCACTCTTCGCAGTTCGTGGCAACGTAAGCACAGCAACTGCTCTTGCTGTAACAAACCTTCTTGGAACAACACGGTTTGTTGGCTCAGTCACCTACTTCACAAACGACAAGGACTAGACTTTCTGAAAAATGGGCCTGGAGTTCTCTACTTATTCCCAGCGTTGCAAGATAAAACGCCAGAGGAATAGAGGAGAACTTCATCATGACTAGACCATTTATGAACCGTCCATTATACAGCCGTGCAAGCACATCAGTGATTATGCCGTCTGGATCGAACGTAGTTGGAAGAGAAGATACTACAGGAAATCTGATTGTCTATAACCCGTCCACGAACACCTGGGGAACCGTTGGAGCTATTGGTGGAGCTTCTGGAGGTGGTGGAGGGGAAGTATCAGCAAGTTATGTGTTGACTGAAGCAACTAGTTCGCTGCCAAATGGAAAGATCATTTCTGCTGGCACCAATATCACCTTCGGCTACGAAGGTAATAACCTACTCATCAACGCATCGATCCCAACTGATGTAGATGCAGTGTATGCTGACCCAGATGCGGGTTATTTGGTGCTTGCAGCTACAAGTTCGCTACCAAATGCAAAAGCACTAATTGCTGGCCCCGGTATAGCCATCAATCAAAGCCAGATTTCAGCTTCACTTCTTGCTGGAACAAACATCACTCTTGCGCAGGTTGGAAATGCGATTGCCATTTCTGCTTCTGGTGGAACAATGTCTGCTGGTCCTGGCATTACAGTCAATGGAAATGCCGTCTCGGCATCACTAACGGCCGGAACAGGTATTACTCTCAATACATTGGGAAATAACTCAATTGCAATTTCTGCCTCGGCTTCTGACACTGTTGGTACAGGCACGGCAGCGGTCGTATACCAGGGTGGTATGCAGTATGTGCCAGTGGCAAAGGCTGGTGTAGCATTTACAACCCTTGCAAGTGTCTCAGAATATGCTCTTACGGTACAACACACAACAAGTCCAGACTATCGTATTACCATCGATACTTCGCTACCAGAAGGAACTCAGTGGACGTTCTGGGATTATACAAACAATGCTCAGACACTTCCACACACCTTTATTGCTTCTGGTGGAATTACATTCAGAACTGGCGGTGGGGCAGCCGCCAGTTCATACCAACAAACTTCTCCCGTGGTGACGATGAAGATCATTGTTGTTTCTAGCGTTAAATACGTTCTGGTGGCTTAGTATCATGAAGATATATCATAGGTTCATAGCATTTTTTGCAGTTATTATAGCTGCTTTCCTCGTATCAGCCAATGTTAGTTGTGCTCGGCCTGGAGTTACGGTTGTCTCTGCTGCTAATAGACCTTTGTTTATTGCTAACTTTACGGCAGATGCTGCGGGAGCTATCACAAATGCTAATTTGCATGGCTTGACACTAACAAGAGCTAGTGCAGGCTATACCGTACAAACCGGCACGTCAACAATGATAACTGGCTTAGGGAATACGGACGAAGGTCGCATTGGCAGGCCAGATGAAGGGGTTCTTGGGTTGGTGCTTGAAGAAGCCAGGACAAACTACTTCTACTATTGCCATTACGGCACACTGAACATGGACTCTTTGGGAACAAATGGCATTGCCTCAACTGGATACACTGCCCCAGACGGTTCAACTACTGCAACCTACATTGAAGCGAATTCGGGTTCTTATTCGAAAGGATTACATCCATCTGGTTTGACAATTGGCACCACATATACAGGTTCGGAGTGGTTTAGAGCTCCAAATACTGGATATAATTCCAACACTGGTGATGGCTTTACGCAACTAAACATGAACAACGGCGCACTTACCAGTGGTGTTGCCGTTGTAAGCAACACTAGTTCTTATATGCGAACATGGGGCTCAATCACATTAACCGTCACTAACCCTTATTTCATTCCGGTTGAAAGTAGAAGTCTAGCTTCAATGTCCCCTGGGGGTGGTGAAGCTGCTAGAAGGCACGCTTTAGTTGTGGATTACATTCAATGGGAACGTGGAGCATTTCCAACGGAGGCGATCACTAACAATGGCACTGTTGCCGGGATAACAAGAGCTGGAGAAAGGCTTTATCTTGCATCTGCATCGAGCGTTATCAGAAACGGACGTTTGGCCATAAATGTTCGTATTCGCCCAAAAGGCCGTCATGGATACGGTGGTTTATATGATTACAGTGCTCCAATGCGTCTTTGGACAAGTGGATCTGACTATGCAGAGATTGGAAACGCTGCAAATACAGTCACGGTTAGTATTGGTGGTCAGACCAACGTAATGTCCATATCTGGCTGCGATTGGACGTTGTGGGATACGGTGGAAATTTTCTTGGCTACTGGTGGTGGATTACCAACCCAGCTTTATTGGCGTAGTGATGGGGCATATTCGGGTAATACTATTTCAAAATTTACGAGTTTTATTACCGGTCTCGGAACTACACAAAATGCACTGGGGAACATAACGTCTTCTGGAAGTTTAGATATTCTTACAAATGGCACTTCCAACCAGTTTTCTGGTTGGATTACATCGGTCTCGTTTTGGCCATTCAACGGCTCTCCCGGTTGGACACATTAAAGCTAGCCCCAAACATCTAAAGTCATCTACTTACTCGTAATAAGGGTAGGTATATGGCCAACACAATCGATTTCCGCTCCAATCAAATCCAGACAAATAAGATCATTGTCTCTGGAAGTAACAAGCTTCTGGTCTATGGTGTTGAAGCTCAAACTGCTCCTCTGAACCAAGGCAACATCGATCCATCTAAGTTCCCAACTGGAGCTATTGGTTCTGATGTCTTTCTTTTCATCTCTGGGGCCACAGGAGCTCGTGGCACGGCCAATCCAGCAACGGCGGTCTTCGGTGGAGATGTTCATATTTCTGGAAACCTGTCAATTGATGGAACTGGTGGAGGAGGGACAAGTTATTTCTACTCTAATATGTCGGGGATCATGGAGGCAACCGGTTCTTTGATCTTGTCAGGAACGGCTGTTGCTCTTGCTGGAAACTCGGCAAGCCTCACGTATGACAGTGTTTCTGACCCAGTAAATCCAGTTTTATACTTGTCAGCTTCAACGCTTCCAGACAGTGATACAACTACTGTAAACGGAACAGGCATTCAGATACTTGCCGCAAATGGCGCATCGAAGTATGCTCTTGATCGTGGCACGAATGGTGGTGGTTTGAGACTAGCAACCGGCACTGGTGGAAATACAGATGCCACACACGCAGGAGCAGCCGGATCAATTGTTGTACAGTTGGGAAGTGGTGGCCATGTCAATAGTGATTTCGCTGTTGTCAATGCTGGTAACGGTGGGGATTATACCGTCAATGCTGGTAATGGTGGTCGTATCAATGGTGGAGGAGGTGTAAGCAACGTTACTGGCCTCGGCGGAGGTATCGGCTTGTATGCCGGATACGGCGGCGATGTCTGGGGATGGGGGAATAGTTCTGGATCTGCTGGCGGGGGTTTTGCAGCATATGCTGGGGGTGGTGGTGGCACCATGGATGGAAATGGTGGTGCTGGAGGAGCTGTAGTAATCAGTTCGTTTGGTGGTGGGCCAGCCT
>CAZZLB010000079.1:0-9742 GCA_964654655.1 uncultured Rhodoferax sp.
CCAGCGCATCGATCAGCTCGCGTCCGCTGGCGTCAGTGTGTTCCGCCAGAGCCAGCAAGGCGGAGGCGACGGGGCCGGCAGGATGAATGATGGTCTTGAGGTGGGTGTCGTCAAAGTCAAAGGTGTGGGAACTGATGCCGTTGATCAGGGCGGCACTGGCCATATCGACCTTTTCGGAGCGTCCCAGCACACTGGCCTGTGCAGCCGGTTGCAACAGCGCAACGGCCGCCAACGCTGCACTGGCTGCATCGTGACGCGCAGCGCCGACGGCGCAACCCAGCCAGTTCATCAAGGTCCGATGCGCCTCGTGGTCCACTGTTGCGTCCCAGCCTCCGTTCAGGTAGCCAGGGTGGGTGGCGACAAAGCGCGCCAGCAATTGCGTAACAGGTGGCGCGTTCAGGTCAGCGCTGACTTGTGTGTTGCGGGCCATGGTGTTTGTTTTTGAAAATGGGTGCTGATTGTTGGGGAAACTAGTTGTCAAGCTCGATCTTGCGAGCCTTGGCCAGCTGCGTCCAGCGTTCAATGTCGGTCTTGATAAAGGCGGCAAACTGCTCGGGCGACATGACCTGCGGTTCAATTGCCTCCACAGACAACTTGTCACGCAGTTCCGGTGATCGCAGCACGATGGCCAGTGAGTCGTTGAGCTGGCGCACGACGGACGCCGGCATGCCAGCCGGCCCAACGACACCGTACCACTGCTGGGCGTCGAAGCCTTTGAATCCTGATTCGTCGAGTGTGGGAAGCTCCCTGAACTGTGGATGGCGTTGCAAACCCGTCACCGCCAGCGGGCGCACCCGGCCACTGCGGATGTGTGGAATGGCGGCTGCCAGGCCTGGAAACATGGCCTGGGTCTGCCCACCGATCAGATCGGTAAAGGCGGGCGCGATGCCACGATAGGGAATGTGCACCATGAAGGACTGGATCTGTTGCTTGAACAGTTCCATGGTCAGGTGGGTGAGCGAACCCTGGCCGGCCGAACCGTAGCTGATGCGGCCCGGGTTTTTCCGTACGTACTCGATGAACTCCTTGACCGTCTTGACCGGCAGGGCAGCGTTGACGACCAGCACGTTGGGTGTGGCACCTATCATGCCGATGGCGCTGAAGTCTTTTACCGGGTCGTAGGGAACCTTGCGTGTGGCAGGGCTGGTGCCGTGCGTGGCCACGTAGCCCTGCATCAGCGTGTAGCCGTCCGCAGCCGCGCGGGCCGTGGCCTGGCAGGCGATGACGCCGCCGCCACCACCCTGGTTGTCGACGACAAAGTTCTGCTTGAGTTGCTGACCCCAGCGCTCGGTCACAGTGCGTCCGACCATGTCGCTGCCGCCGCCCGCTGCGACCGGCACGATGTAGCGAATCGGTTTGGTCGGGTAAGCCGGCTGTGATTGAGCCAGACCGGGTACCAGGACCAGGGCGGGTGCTGCCTGCAGCAGTGTGCGTCGTTTCATGAGTGGGATTCCGGTTGGTTACAGCAATGACTCATTGCGCATTTGCTCCGCGATGGACTCGCGTTGGCGGATAAGACAGGATTGCTTGCCGTGCACCAGCACTTCGGGGGCGCGGCCACGCGAGTTGTAATTGCTGGCCATGCTCATGCAATAGGCGCCGGCCGACAGCACGGCCAGCAAATCGCCAGATCGCAGTGCCAGTGCCCGCTCATGGCCGATCCAGTCGCCGCTTTCGCAGATCGGACCCACCACCTCCCATTCAGTTGTGGGCTGATCGCGGGCCTGCAGCGGCACGATCTGGTGGTAGGCCTGGTACATGGCGGGCCGCGGCAAGTCGTTCATGGCCGCGTCGACGATGCAGAAATTCTTTTGTGAGCCCGGTTTTAGGTACAACACCTCGGTCAGGCAGACGCCCGCATTGCCAACCAATGAGCGGCCAGGCTCAATCATCAGTTGACGCTGGCCGAAACCCCGTGCATCCAGCAGCGCCAGTAGTTTCTGCCAGAGTTGATCAGCGGGCGGTGGCGTGTCGCCCTTGTAGTTGATGCCCAGCCCGCCGCCAAAATCGATGTGGGCAATCGGGATGCCAACAGCCTCGATGGCTTCGACCAGATCAAGCATGCGCTCCACCGCATCGAGGTAGGGAGCTTGCTGGGTAATCTGGGAGCCGATATGACAATCGATGCCCACCACCCGTATACCGGGTAGTTCGGCGGCGCGCTGGTAGGTCTGCACGACACGTTCATGGGCGACACCAAACTTGCTGTCTTTCAAGCCGGTAGAGATATAGGGGTGTGTTTTGGGATCGACATTCGGATTGACGCGAACGCTCACCGGTGCGCGTAAACCCATGGACACGGCAACTTCGCTCAGGACTTCCAACTCCGCTTCACTCTCGACATTGAAGCAGGCAATGCCGATGTCCAGGGCGCGCTTCATTTCGGTCCTGGTTTTTCCAACACCGGAAAATATGATCTTGCTGGCCTGTCCACCCGCGGCCAGTACGCGCTCCATTTCACCGCCCGAGACAATGTCAAAGCCGCAACCGGCCTGTGCAAAGACCTGAATCACGCCGAGTGCCGGGTTCGCCTTCATGGCGTAACAGATCTGCACCTTGCGACCGGCAAACCCGCGTTGATAAGCACCCAGTGCCGACAGCATGGCGGCCTTCGAGTACACAAAAAGCGGAGTGCCATGCTGCTTTGCCAGGCCACTCAAACGGACATCTTCCAAAAACAGGTCGTTGCCGCGATAGGCAAGATGGGGGCGGCCGGGCAGGTCTGAAGTCATCATGGTGGTGTGGATGCGGGAACGGCGTTGGGCGATCCGGAAGAGGCGCCCTCAGGCGGCACGGGGCGTATGGTGGGAGCGGGGTCGGCTGGCAGATACAGCGGACCCTGCTGACCACACGCCGACAGGGTTGCCACACCGAGGCCAAGGACAAGCGTACTGACTAGAATTTGACGGTAGCGCAACATGGTGAAATTGTAATGACCGACTCTGAATTCCTGGACCTGGCCGAAAATCTGCTGCGTTCCGTCGAGGCCAGCTGTGACCGGATCAATGATCAGAACCTGGCCGACATCGACAATCAGCGTGTCGGCGCCATGGTCACCCTGGTATTTGCAAACCGCAGCCAGATTGTGATCAATCTGCAAAAGCCGCTGCACGAGGTCTGGCTGGCAGCGAAGTCGGGCGGCTACCACTTCAAGTTTGACGGACGGCATTGGAGTGACAGCAAAGGGCAGGGCGAGTTCTTTGCCAGCCTCTCAAGATATGCCAGCGAGCAGGCTGGCTGCCCACTCAGTTTTTGAACAGATCCAGGATTCTTTTCTTTTCGTCGGCGGGCGGCAGCGCGAGCACCCCCGACGCGACCCCGGGCTTGTCATGGAGCCCCAAGCTGCTGATCCCGGCACCTTTCGCGTATTCATCATAAAACCACTCGCCACCTGAGTGGATCACGCCTTCGGGTGCGTCCGGTTCCATGACCGGTACGTCTTTCAAGGAGTGCTCCATGAACCTGATCCACACCGGCAGACTCAAACCGCCACCGGTTTCGCGGTCCCCCAGTTTGCGTGGCGTGTCGTAACCGATCCAGGTGACTGCCGTCAGAGTAGGTTGAAAACCGGCAAACCAGGCGTCCATCGAATCGTTGGTGGTGCCGGTCTTCCCGTACAAGTCGGGCCGTTTCAGGGTGGCCTGTGCGCTGGCAGCCGTACCGGAGCGCGTGACGGTCTGCAGCAGACTTTCCATCATGAAGGCATTGCGCGCATCGATGACGCGCATGGATTCGTCCAGAATGGGCGGCTTGGTTTCAAGAAAGAGTTTGCCCTTTTGCTCTGTGACCTTGGCAATCAGCCAGGGGTTGATACGGTAGCCTCCGTTGGCGAATACCGAGTAGGCTGAAACCATCTGCATGGGTGTCACTGATCCGGCGCCCAAGGCCATAGTCAGATAAGGCGGGTGTTTGTCCTCATCGAACCCAAATCGTGTGATCCATTCCTGTGCGTTTTGCGGACCCACTGCCTGCAGGATTCGGATCGAAATCATGTTCTTTGACTTCGCCAGTCCTTGGCGCAAGGTCATCGGACCTTCAAACTTTCCGTCGTAGTTTTTCGGCTCCCAGGGCTGGCCACCGGTCACGCCAGCGTCGAAGAACAACGGCGCATCGTTGATCACGGTGGCTGGCGTGAAGCCTTTCTCCAGCGCGGCGGAATAGATGAAGGGCTTGAAGCTCGAACCAGGCTGACGCCAAGCCTGCGTAACATGGTTGAATTTGTTTTTTTCAAAATCAAAACCACCCACCAGCGCTTTGATGGAGCCATCGCGGGGATCAAGCGCAACGAAAGCGCCCTCGACTTCCGGGAGTTGGGTTATTTCCCAGGTGTTCTTTGGTGTCTTGCTGACGCGGATCACGGCGCCGCGTCGAATCTTGATGTTGGGCGCAGCTTTGTCAGACAAGCCGGACTGCGCCGGCTTCAGTCCCTCACCGACGATGTCCACCAACTCGCCGTTTTGCCGGATGGCCCTGATGTGCCGGCTGTCCGCTTCAAGCACCATGGCAGCCATCACGTCTCCGTTGTCGGGATGGTCGTCCAGCGCATCGTCGATCGCCTCATCAAGTTCCTTGGGATCGCTTGGCAGGACGACGAATTTTTCAGGTCCACGGTACACCTGCCGGCGCTCAAAATCCATCAGACCGCGGCGCAACGCTTTGTAGGCGACCTCCTGGTCGGTTGCGCGCACAGTGGTGTAAACGTTCAGGCCCCGGGTGTAGGTCTCGTCGCCATACTGTGCAAACATCAGCTGGCGAACTGTCTCGGCGACGTATTCGGCGTGCACCTTGGGGCTGTCTGAGCTCGATCTGACCCTCAACTCCTCTTTCTTGGCGGAATCCGCCTGGGTTGCCGTGATGAAGCCGTTGTCCAGCATGCGATCGATGATGTGAAGCTGGCGTGAGCGCGCCCGCTTCGGGTTGCTGATCGGGTTGTACGCTGAAGGCGCTTTCGGTAGTCCGGCCAGCATCGCGGCCTCTGCGATCGAGAGTTCCTTCAGTGGTTTGTCAAAGTATGCTTCTGCCGCCGCCGCAAAACCATAAGCCCGGTTGCCCAGAAAAATCTGGTTCATGTAAATTTCGAGAATCTGGTCTTTTGTCAAGAGATGCTCGAGCTTGAAGGTCAGCAGAATCTCGTAGATTTTTCGCGTATAGGTCTTCTCCGAGGACAAATATACGTTGCGCGCCACTTGCATGGTGATGGTGGATGCCCCTTGACTCTTGAAGTGTCCCAGGTTGGCCAGCCCGGCGCGCACCATGCCGCGGTAATCCACGCCGCCGTGTTCGTAGAACCGGGCATCCTCGATCGCCAGGACAGCGTCTGTCATGACTTTGGGTATTTCCTTGATGGGTGTGAGGTGCCGGCGCTCTTCGCCAAACTCGCCGATCAGCACTCCCTCGGCAGAAAAGACGCGCAGCGGCAATTTTGGGCGGTAATCTGACAGATCAGAAATGTCCGGCAGATTTGGGAAGGCCACCGCCAGCGCGACAGCAATCAGGAACAAAAGGGAAACACTTGCTGCCAACAGCAGACCACCACCCCACAAGGCAATACGCCACGGCCAACCCCGCTTGGTAGAACTGCCGTCAATGGGGGCGGGGCTGGTGTTGCCGGGCGGTAATTTGGAAGGCATAAAAACTCATTGATTGCGCATTGTCATGGCACTGATGATGTTATTGCAGTTTGGCGCGGTAGTATCCAATATTCTCGTGCCCGCAGTTGTGCGTGGTGTCGGGTTGGTCGAAACCTGTAACATTCGGACACGGAACGTCTACTTTTGGCAACGTCGGTAACTTCCGAAAAATGAAATAGTTTTTGCCTGACAATGCGCTTGCTGCTAGCATTGAAGTGAATTCTTAGGTTTTGCCGACCATGGGTTGGCTCGTTTCAGGGGATAGTTTTGATCTCGTTGGGATCCTTGTTTAGCCGTCAACCGGCACCCATGCTTGGTCTGGACATCAGTTCCTCCAGCGTCAAACTGGTAGAACTGGGGCAGGACAAGTCCGGCAACCTGGTGCTTGAGCGTTGTGCGATCGAGCCGCTGGAGCGCGGCTGGATTACTGACGGCAACATTGAAAAATTTGACGAAGTCGCCGAGGCAGTACGCAGGTTGGTCAAGAAAAGTGGTACCAAGACCAGGAATGTCGCAATGGCCTTGCCGCCTTCAGCCGTGATTACCAAAAAGATCATTCTTCCTGGCGGGATGTCGGATCAGGAACTTGAAATACAGGTTGAAATCGAGGCTAATCAATACATCCCGTTCCCCTTGGACGAGGTTAGTCTTGACTTCTGTGTTGTCGGCCCCAGCCCGACTTCCGCTGGCGATATTGAAGTACTGATTGCGGCGTCGCGCAAGGAGAAAGTTCAGGACATCCAGGGGCTGGCTGAAGCAGCCGGTTTGAAGCCGGTTATTGTGGATGTCGAATCCTATGCGTCCAGGCTCGCAACCAACCGATTGATTGAGAACTTTCCGGACAAGGGGGTCGGCAGCATTGTGGCCTTGTTTGAGGTCGGTGCTTTGACCACCAGTATGCAGGTCATTCGCAACGACGAGGTCCTGTATGACCGCGATCAGGCCTTTGGCGGCGCTCAACTGACGCAACTGATAGTGCGCCAGTACGGGTTTTCTCTGGAGGAGGCTGAAACCAAAAAGCGAAATGGCGAACTGCCTGAGGACTACGAGGCCAGTGTATTGCGACCATTTGTGGAAAGCATGGTGCACGAGATCGGTCGCGCCCTGCAGTTTTTCTTCACCAGTACGCCTCATAACAAGGTTGACTGCGTGATGTTGGCTGGTGGGTCGGCTGCTCTGCCGGGTTTGACGGAGGCAGTAACAGAACACACTTCTTTTGCGTGCACGCTGGTCAATCCATTTGAAGGAATGGAAATTGGCGGCGACGTTCGTTTGAAGAAAATGACGCGGGAGGCGCCGTCTTACCTTACATCCTGCGGTCTGGCCTTGCGGAGGTTCCTGCAGTGATTCTTATCAATCTGCTCCCGCACCGCGAAGTGGCGCGCAAGCGACGCCAGGATATTTTCAACGTAAGTTTGGGCATCTCGGCACTGCTGGGGGGCTTGCTTGCTGGCATGATCTTTCTCTGGTACCAGGCGCAAATCTCGGGACAGCAATCGCGCAATCAGGTTTTGCAGACTGAGATCAAGCGCTTTGATGCACAGATCAAGGATATTGCAGGCCTTGAGACCGAGATAGCAGCTTTGCGGGCGCGCCAACAGGCAGTCGAAGATCTTCAGGCAGATCGAAATCTGCCGGTGCATTTGCTGAACGAACTGGTCAAACAGTTGCCAGACGGTGTATATGTCGCCAACATGCGTCAGGATAGTCAGAATGTCACGCTTCAGGGTGTCGCTCAGTCAAATGAGCGTGTCTCTGAACTGCTGCGAAATCTTGGCAACAATACACCCTGGTTTTCGAGGCCGGAACTGGTGGAAATTGTGGCAGGTACTGTCGCACTGACGCCACGCGATCAGAGGCGGGTTGCCAATTTCACGATCCGTGTCCGATTGACCCGCGCCGGCGAGGCCGAAAAATTGCGCGCGGCAGCGGGCGCCACATTACCGCAGATGGCCGCCTCCGCTGTCGTCAAGAAATAGAAGCCCACGCTTATGGCTGCCAAGTTTTCATTGAAATCAGACCTCCCGGTGATGTGGGAAAAGCTGACGTCCCAGTTCCAGGAACTCGATCCAAAAGATCCGTCCAATTGGCCGGCGATTCCACGCTATGCTTTGTTCGCTGGTGTTGCGTTGTTGTTTGTTGTGGTGCTCTGGTTCCTGTGGCTGAACTCTTCACAAACCGAATTGGAAGCAGAGCAGTCCCGGGAGACCAAGCTGCGCGAAGAGTACAGGATCAAACTTGGCAAGGCGATCAATCTGGATGCGCTGAAAAAGCAGCGTGAGCAGGTTCAGCAGTACGTTACGCAACTGGAAAAGCAGTTGCCGAGCAAGGCCGAGATGGATGCACTGCTCTCCGACATTAACCAGGCCGGTCTGGGTCGCAGTCTGCAGTTCGATTTATTCCGGCCTGGTCAGGTTGCTGTGAAGGATTACTACGCCGAGCTGCCGATCTCGTTGCGGGTCACGGGCCGTTACCACGATATCGGGGCTTTCGCGTCAGATATCGCGAACCTGTCGCGAATTGTCACGCTGAACAATCTGGCCATTCTGCCTGGCAAGGATGGGTCTTTGACGATGGATGCTACAGCAAAGACCTTCCGCTACCTCGATGCTGACGAGGTAGCGATGCAGCGCAAGGCTGCGGCGCCCAAGGGAGTCGCCAAATGAAGTCGATTCGACAGGTACTCATGACGGTTGCGGTGTTGATGCTCGCTGCTTGCAGTGCTTCCAGTGAGGATGAACTGCGTCAGTGGATGACCGACCAGAAAAGTCAGACCCGACCCAAAATTGCTCCCATTTCCGAACCCAAGCAGTTCATCCCTGAGAGTTACGGTCAGGTTTCAACGATCGAGCCATTCAGCAATCAGAAACTGACCCAGGCCCTCAAGCGCGACTCCACACAGGCGGCCGCCAATGGTGCGCTGATCGCACCTGAGTTGGCACGGCGTCGTGAGGCTTTGGAGTCGTTTCCTCTGGATGCGATGACGCTTGTCGGAAGTATGACGCAGACCGGTCAACCGGTCGCTCTGGTGAAAGTGGAAAATTTGTTGTATCAGGTGCGGCTGGGCAATTATCTGGGACAAAACTATGGGCGGGTAGGCAAGATCGCAGAGACCGAGGTCACGTTGCGCGAGATTGTGCAGGATGCCACGGGTGAATGGATTGAACGCACTGCTACATTGCAGTTGCAAGAGAGGTCAAAATGAACTGTCGGAGTTGTAGGTTGGGCAAGCGAATGTGGCGTAACGCCGGCTTGGCCGCAAGCATCATGGTGATGGCGCTGATGGCACAGGCGCAAAGCGCTATTGAGGCGGTATCAGCTTCCATCCAGGGTGGTGCAGAAGTCGTGCGGATCGACTTGACGGAGCAGTTGGGATCCGTCCCAACCGGGTTTTCGATCCAATCACCGGCCCGGATTGCACTTGATTTTCCGGGCATCGCGAATGCGATGGGTCGTTCCAATGTGGATGTGAATCAAGGGAATTTGAAATCGGTCAATGTGGTGCAATCCGGTGACCGTACGCGCGTGGTGCTCAATCTGAAGCAGATTACACCTTACAAGGCCCAGCTGCAAGGCAAGTCGCTGATGATCGTGCTGGAGGCGGTTGCAACTGCGGCGCCCACTGCAAGTCCGACCCCGGCATTTGCGGAGAACCGCAGTCGCGACACTTTGCCGCTGAAAGATCTTGATTTCCGTCGCGGCGACGAGGGTTCCGGTCGGGTTGTCGTTGACTTGCCGAACAACCAGATCGGTGTTGATATCAGACAGCAGGGGGAAGCCCTGGTGGTCGAGTTCATGAAGTCTAGCTTGCCCGAAGGGTTGCGCAGACGCATCGATGTGGCTGATTTTGGCACTCCGGTGCAAACGATCACAACTTCCCAGAGCGGGGATCGTGTCCGCATGGTGATCGAGCCAAAAGGGCTGTGGGTGCACAGCGCCTATCAAAGTGACCAGCAGTTCGTCGTGGAAGTCAAACCGCTGAAGATTGATCCGTCAAAATTGACTCAGGGTCCAGGTTACAACGGACAGAAATTGTCACTCAATTTCCAGAATATCGAGGTTCGCTCGCTGTTGCAGGTGATCGCTGACTTCACCAATTTCAACATCATCAC
>CAZZLB010000080.1:0-9610 GCA_964654655.1 uncultured Rhodoferax sp.
ACACGCTATCTTGAGGGGGTAGTGGCGAAAGCTGTGCGAGTTCGAGTCTCGCCGAAGGCACCAGACAGACCTGCTTGATGTGGATCAAAGCACCAGGCAAAAACTTGGGTCAGAATCCTTCGATGAATCTTGATCAGTACCTGCCAATCTTCCTCTTCATTCTGGTCGGCTTGGGAGTTGGCATCGCCCCACAGGTGATTGGTTACATCCTCGGGCCGAACCGACCTTATCCCGCAAAGAATTCTCCGTACGAATGCGGCTTCGAAGCGTTTGAAGATGCTCGCATGAAATTCGATGTGCGCTACTACCTGGTAGCCATTCTGTTCATCCTTTTCGACCTTGAAATTGCCTTCCTGTTTCCCTGGGCCGTGTCGCTCAAGGACATAGGTGCGGTTGGATTCTGGGCCATCATGGAGTTTGTCGGCATTCTTGTCATCGGCTTTGTGTACATGTGGAAAAAAGGGGCCCTTGACTGGGAATGATGCGATGATTGAAGGCGTATTGAAAGAGGGCTTTGTCACCACCAGTTTCGACTCGGTAGTGAACTGGGCCAAGACCGGTTCGATCTGGCCCATGACTTTTGGGCTGGCATGCTGCGCGGTAGAGATGATGCATTCCGCTGCCGCGCGCTACGACATCAGCCGCTTCGGTGCCGAAGTGTTCCGGGC
Source organism: uncultured Rhodoferax sp. (assembly GCA_964654655.1). Classification (GTDB taxonomy): domain Bacteria; phylum Pseudomonadota; class Gammaproteobacteria; order Burkholderiales; family Burkholderiaceae_C; genus Rhodoferax. The sequence goes on from CAZZLB010000080.1 coordinate 669, forward strand.
CAGTCCGCGTCAGGCCGACCTGATCATCGTGGCAGGCACGCTTTGCAACAAGATGGCACCCGCGTTTCGCAAGGTTTATGACCAGATGAGCGAACCGCGCTGGGTTCTGTCCATGGGTTCATGCGCGAACGGTGGCGGCTATTACCACTACAGCTACTCGGTGGTACGTGGTTGCGACCGTGTCGTTCCTGTTGACATTTATGTGCCCGGTTGTCCGCCGACGGCAGAAGCCTTGCTGTACGGCATCATTCAGTTGCAGTACAAGATTCGCCGCACGCAAACCATTGCACGCACCTGAAGGGATGGCGATGACAAGCTACTCTGTAAATCCGCAAACCACCAAAGCCAGTATTGAAGCAGCCTTGGGCAGCATGCTCAAGAGCAGTGTGATTCGACTGGGTGAACTTACCATCGTCGTCGATGCGACTGACTATCTGCAAGCGGCCCGGATTCTGCGTGACGACCCGAATTGCCGATTTGAGCAGTTGATGGACTTGTGCGGGGTCGACTACTCCACCTACAAGGACGAACCGCAAAGCGGTCCGCGTTTCTGCATCGTCTCGCACCTGCTGTCGATCAGCCTGAACCAGCGTGTGCGGCTCAAAGTGTTTGCACCTGACGACGCTTTTCCGGTTGTCCAGTCGTTGTGCGATGTCTGGAATTCTGCCAACTGGTTTGAGCGTGAGGCCTTTGACCTCTTCGGCATCGTCTTTGACGGCCATACGGATTTGCGTCGAATCCTGACCGACTATGGCTTCATCGGCCACCCCTTTCGCAAGGATTTCCCCATATCGGGTCACGTCGAGATGCGCTACGACGCAGAGCAGAAGCGCGTTGTGTACCAACCGGTCACGATCGAGCCGCGCGAGATTACGCCGCGTGTCATCCGTGAAGAGAATTACGGAGGCCGGCATTAGGCAGTTTGGTCATGGCTGAAATCAAAAACTACACCCTCAACTTCGGACCGCAACATCCGGCCGCGCACGGCGTCTTGCGTCTTGTGCTGGAACTCGACGGCGAAGTGATTCAACGCGCCGATCCGCATATTGGTCTGCTGCATCGTGCCACCGAAAAACTGGCGGAAGGCAAGACCTACATCCAGGCCTTGCCCTACATGGACCGGCTCGACTACATGTCGATGATGTGCAATGAAAGCGCCTATTGCCTGGCAATCGAAAAAATGCTGGGCATTGAAGTGCCGGAGCGCGCCAAGTACATCCGCGTCATGTTCAGCGAAATCACGCGTTTGCTCAATCATTTGCTGTGTGTCGGCGCTGGCGCCTTGGACTGCGGTGCGATGACGGTGATGTTGTACGCATTCCGGGAGCGGGAAGACCTGCTTGACATGTACGAAGCGGTCAGCGGCGCGCGCCTGCATGCGGCCTACTTCCGCCCGGGTGGCGTCTATCGCGATCTGCCTGACACCATGGCGCGGCACCAGCCCAACAAGATCCGCAGCGCCAAATCGATGGCCAAGCTCAATCGGGCACGTGACGGCAGTCTGCTCGATTTCATTGATGATTTCACCCAGCGTTTTCCAGACTGTCTGGCCGATTACCACACGCTGTTGACCGACAACCGCATCTGGAAGCAGCGTACCGTAGGTATTGGTGTTGTTTCCCCCGAGCGTGCCTTGAACCTGGGATTTTCCGGTCCGATGCTGCGTGGCTCTGGCGTGGCCTGGGATCTGCGCAAGAAACAGCCCTACGAGATCTACGACAAGCTCGACTTTGATATTCCGGTAGGCAAGACTGGCGATAACTACGATCGCTATCTGGTGCGCATGGAAGAGATGAAGCAGTCCAACCGCATCATCAAGCAGTGTGTTGACTGGCTGCGTGCCAACCCTGGCCCCGTCATCACCGACAACCACAAGGTCGCACCGCCAAGCCGTGAATCCATGAAGTCCAACATGGAAGAGCTGATTCACCACTTCAAACTGTTCACCGAAGGGTTCTCGGTACCCGAGGGCGAGGCCTACGCCACGATTGAGCATCCGAAGGGTGAATTTGGCATCTACATGATCAGTGACGGTGCCAACAAGCCTTACCGCATGAAGATCCGTCCACCCGCCTTTGTTCATTTGGCGGCACTGGGTGAAATGGGGCGCGGTCACATGATTGGTGATGCCGTTGCCATTATTGGTTCGTTGGATATTGTGTTTGGGGAAGTTGATCGATGATTTCCGAAGAGTCCAAAGCGCGCTTCGCCAAAGAAGTTGCCAAATACCCGGCTGACCAGAAACAGTCAGCCGTCATGGCTTGTCTGGCCATCGTTCAGCAGGAACTCGGTTACGTCAGTGCCGAGAGTGAGAAGCTGGTGGCTGACTATCTTGGCATGGCGCCTATTGCCGTGCATGAAGTCACTTCCTTCTACAACATGTACAACCAGCAACCGGTCGGCAAGTACAAGCTCAATGTTTGCACCAATCTGCCGTGCCAGTTGCGCGATGGTGGCCGTGCTCTCAAGCATCTGGAAAAGAAGCTTGACATCGGCATGGGCGAGACGACGCCCGACGGCCTGTTCACGCTGCAGCAGTGTGAGTGTCTGGGGGCTTGCGCCGACTCCCCGGTGCTGCTGGTGAACGACCGTCACATGTGCAGTTTCATGAGTGATGAGAAGCTCGATCAACTGGTCGATGGCCTGCGCGCTCAGGGGAATAAATAATGGCGCTTGAAAATATCCTGGCCCCGTTTCAATCGACCGGTGCACAGACCTGTTTCCACGGGCGTCACATCCAGCCGCAGATTCTGGCGGGCCTCAATGGCAGCAACTGGCGTCTGCAGGACTATCAGGCGCGCGGCGGCTACCAGGCGCTGCGCAAGGTGCTTGGCAAGGATGGTGGCGAGGGCATGACGCCGGACCAGGTCATTGCGACGGTCAAGGAGTCCGTGCTGCGTGGCCGTGGCGGCGCGGGTTTCCCGACGGGCCTGAAGTGGAGCTTCATGCCGCGCCAGTATGCCGGGCCGAAGTTCCTGATGTGCAATTCGGACGAAGGCGAACCAGGTACCTGCAAGGATCGCGAAATCCTGCAGTTCAATCCGCATATCGTGATTGAGGGCATGCTGATCGCCGCTTACGCCATGGGCATTGGCACCGGCTACAACTACATCCACGGCGAGATTTTCCAGATATACGAGCGTTTTGAAGAGGCGCTGGCCGAGGCGCGTGCGGCGGGCTTTCTGGGTGACAACATCCTGGGTAGTGGTTTCAGCTTTCAACTGCATGCGTTTCATGGCTTTGGCGCCTATGTCTGCGGCGAGGAGACTGCGTTGCTGGAGTCGGTCGAAGGCAAGAAAGGGCAACCCCGTTACAAGCCGCCGTTTCCGCCGAGCTTCGGTTTGTACGGAAAACCGACCAACATCAACAACACCGAAACCTTTTCTGCCGTGCCCTGGATCATCAACCATGGCGGCAAGGCCTATCTGGAATGTGGCAAGCCCAACAACGGTGGCACCAAGATCTATTCGGTCAGCGGTGACGTTGAATTGCCCGGCAATTTCGAAATTCCGATGGGCACGCCGTTTTCAAAGTTGCTGGAACTCGCCGGCGGCGTGCGCAAGGGTCGCCAACTCAAGGCGGTCATTCCAGGGGGCTCATCGACGCCGGTGTTGCCGGGCGCGATCATGATGGACTGCACGATGGACTACGACTCCATCGCCAAGGCCGGTTCCATGCTGGGCTCGGGCGCACTCATCGTGCTTGATGACAGTCGTTGCATGGTCAAGAGCCTGCAGCGTCTGAGCTACTTCTACATGCATGAATCCTGTGGCCAGTGCACCCCGTGCCGCGAAGGTACCGGATGGATGTACCGGGTGGTGGAGCGCATTGAAAACGGGCAGGGTCGGCCAAGCGACATGGATCTGCTGGATAACGTGGCCGAGGACATCATGGGACGCACTATTTGCGCACTTGGTGATGCAGCGGCGATGCCGGTTCGTGCCATGTTGAAGCATTTCCGTCCTGAATTTGAGTATCACGTCGAGCACAAGACCTGCATGGTCCCAGCTTACGTCTGAACGAGTCCCAATATGATTGAAATTGAACTCGACGGCAGGAAGATAGAGGTTCTTGAAGGCAGCACGATCATTCACGCTGCTGAAAAGGCGGGCACCTACATTCCGCATTTCTGCTATCACAAGAAACTCAGCATCGCAGCCAGCTGCCGCATGTGTCTCGTCGATGTGGAGAAGATGCCCAAACCGATGCCGGCCTGTGCCACCACGGTAGCGCCTGGCATGGTGATCCGCACGCGCAGCGAGAAAGCCGTCAACGCGCAGCAGTCCGTGATGGAATTCCTGCTCATCAATCACCCGCTGGATTGCCCGATTTGCGACCAGGGTGGAGAGTGCCAGTTGCAGGATCTGGCGGTTGGCTACGGTGGTTCGGCTTCGCGCTACCAGGAAGAAAAGCGGGTTGTCGCAGTGAAAGACGTAGGCCCCCTGATTTCGATGCAGGAAATGAGCCGCTGCATCCAGTGCACCCGTTGCGTCCGGTTTGGTCAGGAAGTCGCGGGCGTGATGGAGCTCGGCATGACACACCGCGGTGAACACGCCGAAATCGAGACTTTTGTCGGCCAGTCGGTCGACTCGGAACTGTCGGGCAACATGATTGACATCTGCCCGGTTGGCGCGCTTACGAGCAAGCCCTTCCGTTACAGAGCCCGTACCTGGGAGCTGGCACGACGCAAGTCGGTCAGTCCACACGATTCGACCGGTGCCAACCTGATCGTGCAGGTCAAGAACAACAAGGTCATGCGCGTTGTTCCGCTGGAAAACGAGGCCGTCAACGAATGCTGGATCGCCGATCGCGACCGTTTTTCCTACGAATCCCTGAACAGTGACGAGCGCCTGACCAGTCCCATGCTCAAGCAGGGCGGTGCCTGGGTGCCCGTCGATTGGCAAACTGCTCTGGCGTATGTGGCCAAGGGCTTGCAAGGCATCAAGAAGGATCACGGTGCGGCCAGCATAGGCGCGCTGGTCAGTCCGCACAGCACGCTGGAGGAGTTGTTCCTGACCAGCTCGCTGATGAGTGCGCTGGGCAGTCCGAATGTTGACTACCGTCTGCGCAACGCCGAGTTTGCGGCCGTTGAAGGCATTCGCCATCTGGGGCGCCCGATCGCGTCCCTGTCCACCCTGCAAGGCGCGCTGGTGGTGGGTTCGAACCTGCGCAAGGACCACCCTCTGTTTGCGCAAAGAATTCGCCAGGCAGTGCGCGCAGGCTGTGTGCTCAGTGTGATTGGCTCGGCCAAACAAGACTGGGCGATGCCGGTGGCAAACAGCTTGCTGGCCAGCGACACCAGCTGGGTCCAGGCGCTGGCGGATGTGGCGGCCGCCGTGGCGGCCGAGAAGGGTGTCACGGCACCCGCTGCAGGCGTTACCAGCGATGTGGCCAAAGCCGTCGCCAGGTCTCTGCTGGCAGGTGAGCGCAAGGCAGTCCTGCTGGGTAACGGCGCGGCTCATCATGCCCGTGCTTCAAGCCTGCTGGCACTGGCCAACTGGATTGGCGAGCAAACCGGCGCCAGCGTCGGCTATTTGACCGAAGCTGCGAACACCGTGGGCGCGCAGCTGGCTGCTGCACTGCCGGGAGCCAATGGCAAGAACGCCGGACAGATGCTTGGCGGCGCCCTGAAGGCGGTGCTTTTGCTGAACAATGAACCTGAATTTGATTCCGCTGCTGGTGCCGCTGCCGTAGACGGTCTGAAGCAGGCCGAGATGGTGGTGACGCTCAGCCCGTTCAAGGCGAACATGGCTTTCAGCGACGTATTGCTGCCGATCGCCCCGTTCACCGAAACGTCTGGCACTTTTGTCAACGCCGAAGGACGGATCCAGAGTTTCCATGCGGTGGTCAAGCCGCTGGGCGAAACGCGGCCGGCCTGGAAGGTACTTCGGGTCCTGGCGAATCTGCTGGAGATACCGGGTTTTGACTTTGAATCCTCCCAGGAAGTGCTGGGCAAGGTTTGCGGTCTGCCGGCCCAGGGAGAGCATCAGTTGTCCGACAAGATTCTGAGCAACGCAACACAAGCAGCGATTGATCTCAAGCCCGCGATGCGGTCGCCGGTGGTCGCCGACATCTATGCGCTCGACGGGCTGCTGCGTCGCTCGACCAGCCTGCAACTCACGGCCGATGCCAAACGAAGTAATGCTGCGCAGGAGGTGACGGCATGATTGACACCATTTTTGCCCTGGGTCAGGGTTTGCTGGAGGCCTCCTGGTGGACTGGCCTGGCCTGGCCCGTGATTTGGGCGCTCGTCAAGGTGGTGCTGGTTCTGATGCTGGTGATGGGTCTGGTGACCTACACCACGCTGTGGGAGCGCAGACTGCTGGGCTGGGCACAGGTTCGCATGGGCCCGAACCGGGTCGGACCCTGGGGTTTGCTGCAACCGATCGCCGATGCTTTGAAGCTCATGACCAAAGAAGTTCTTCGGCCGGCGGCGGCCGACAAGGTCCTGTTCTATCTGGGTCCGGTCATGACCGTCATGCCAGCCATGGCTGCCTGGGCGGTAGTGCCCTTCAGCCCGGAGATTGCCTGTGCCAACATCAATGCAGGTTTGCTGTTCCTGATGGCGGTGACTTCGATGGAAGTCTATGGCGTGATCATTTCCGGCTGGTCGTCCAACTCCAAGTACCCGTTTCTGGGAGCCTTGCGCGCCTCATCCCAGATGGTCAGCTACGAAATTGCGATGGGTTTCTGCCTGGTGATCGTCCTCATGGTGTCGGCCAGTCTGAACCTGACCGACATTGTTGCCGGACAGGGCAAGGGCTACTTTGCCCAGATGGGCCTCGGTTTCCTGTCCTGGAACTGGCTGTCATTGTTGCCTATCTTTGTCGTTTACTTCGTCTCCGGCCTGGCCGAAACGAATCGCCTGCCGTTCGACGTGATCGAGGGCGAGTCGGAAATCGTTGCCGGCCACATGGTCGAATACTCCGGCATGTCCTGGGCCATGTTCCAGATGGCCGAGTACGCCAATATCTGGCTGGTGTCTGTGCTGACCACCATCATGTTCCTGGGTGGCTGGCTGTCGCCGGTGGACAGTGTTGTGTTCAACTGGATTCCAGGTTTTATCTGGCTCGGCCTGAAATCGTTTGCCGTCGTCACCATGTTCATCTGGGTGCGGGTTTCCTTCCCGCGCTATCGCTATGACCAGATCATGCACCTGGGCTGGAAGATATTTATTCCGGTCACGCTGGTCTGGCTGGTCGTGGTCGGCCTGTGGATGCAGACCCCCTGGAACATTTGGAAGTAATTCGAGCTGTCTATGTCTACTACCACCTCAAGTTCTGTCGCAGCGCCGAACGAAAGTTCTTTTTCGCTGAAGGACTTCCTGTCCAGTTTCATGTTGCTCGAACTGTTCAAGGGTCTGGCCCTGACCGGCAAGTACACTTTTCGCAGCAAGATCACGCTCGAGTATCCGGAAGAGAAGACGCCACTGTCGCCGCGTTTTCGGGGTCTGCATGCGCTGCGTCGCTACGACAACGGCGAAGAGCGTTGCATTGCCTGCAAATTGTGCGAGGCTGTCTGCCCGGCCATGGCCATCACCATCGAATCGGACGTTCGTGCCGACGGCTCGCGGCGCACCACGCGCTACGACATCGATTACAACAAGTGCATTTACTGCGGCTTTTGCGAAGAAAGCTGTCCGGTTGACTCGATCGTGGAAACCGCCATTTTCGAGTACCACGGTGAAGCGCCGGGTGACCTGTATTTCACCAAAGAGATGCTGCTCGCGGTGGGCGATCGCTACGAAGGCCAGATCGCTGCGGCCAGAGCCGCCGATGCCAAATTCAGATAACGCTGACAAGCCTTACCTACACCCCTAAGACCATCGAAAAAAAGTAACGACACATGGACGTCAAGACCGGTCTCTTCTATTTCTTCGCGATCCTGCTGCTCATAGCGGCATTTCGCGTGATTACCGCGCGCAACCCGGTACATGCCGTGTTGTACCTTGTGCTGGCATTCTTCCAAGCCGCTGCACTCTGGCTGTTGCTCAAGGCAGAGTTTCTCGCCATCGCCCTGGTGCTGGTCTACGTTGGCGCCGTGATGGTGCTTTTCCTGTTCGTGGTGATGATGCTGGACATCAACGTCGATAGCGCCCGACAGGGCTTCTGGAAGCATTTCCCGCTGGCGGCTGTTGTGGGTGTGCTGATTGCCCTTGAAATGGCTGCAGTGCTGATGGGAGGCTTTCGGGTCAACGAGGAACCACACGCTGGCGCGGCGCTCGGCAAGGCTGCCGTGGAACTGTCGAACACGCGCGAACTCGGCAAACTGCTCTACACACAATACCTTTATCCACTTGAAATCGCTGCTGCCATACTGCTGGTGGCGATGGTGGCGGCGATTGCGATCGCATTGCGCCAGCGCAAGGACAGCAAGCATGTCAGCCCGACAGCGCAGGTCCGGATCAAGGCCAAGGATCGCATGACCGTACTGAAGATGGCATCAAGCAAGGTAGCGCCCCTTGACGACGCGGCTGCACCCACTGCGGAGAACAAAGCATGACTCTGACTCTAGGACACTTTTTATCGCTCGGGGCCATGCTGTTTGCGTTGTCCGTGATCGGCATTTTTCTCAATCGCAAGAACCTGATCGTCCTGTTGATGGCCATTGAGCTGATGCTGCTGGCGGTGAACACGAATTTCGTCGCGTTTTCCTACTACCTGGGCGACATGCACGGGCAGATCTTCGTATTTTTCATTCTGACCGTTGCTGCTGCCGAATCGGCCATCGGTCTGGCCATTCTGGTGCTGCTGTTCCGTAACCGGTCCAGCATCAACGTGGACGAACTCAATATGCTCAAGGGTTAATAAGATGAGTCAAACCCTTTCCCTCTCGACGCTTCTCGCGGTGCCCATGGCTCCGTTGGTGGGAGCCCTGGCCGCCGGTATTCTGGGTACCAAGTTTGGTGGCAACTGGATCGGTCGGCGCATGTCGCATTCGCT
>CAZZLB010000081.1:0-9580 GCA_964654655.1 uncultured Rhodoferax sp.
CGGACCCGAGCACGGCCGTCAAGAACGCCCGCAAGCTGACTTCCGAAGACAAGGTGGACGCGATCATTGGCGCTACCGCTACGCCGACTTCGGCCGCCATTCTGGAAGTGGCGTTCGAGAGCAAGACGCCGCAAATTGCCATGGCGCCAACCTCACCTGCACCCGACAAGGCGCCCTGGGTCTTTATCACGCCGCAAAACTTCAACCAGATGGCGATTGCGATCGTGGCGCACATGGCTGCCAACAACGTCAAGACAGTCGGCTTCATTGGTTACGCCGACGCCTATGGCGAGCTCTGGCTCAAGGCCATGCAGGAAGCTGCTGCCGCCAAGGGCATCACCTTGAGCGCTGTCGAGCGCTACCAGCGCAACGACACCAGTGTTGCCGGGCAGACACTCAAGCTGTTGGCCGCCAAGCCGGATGCCGTTCTGATTGCCGGATCGGGTACGCCCGCTGTACTGCCGCAAGCCACGCTGATCGAGCGCGGCTACAAGGGCAAGTTCTACCAGACGCACGGCATTGCGAACCGCGACTTCCTGCGCGTTGGCGGCAAGAACGTCGAGGGCACGATATTCCCGGTCGGACCGATGTTGCTGGCGGAACAACTCCCCGACAGTCATCCTTCCAAGAAGCCGGCCTTGGAGTACGTCAAGCAGTTCGAGGCAGCCAACGGCGCTCACAGCCGCTCCACCTTTGGTGGCCATGGCTGGGATGCCTACCTGCTGCTCAATCGTGCAGTTCCGGAGGCAATGAAGAAGGCCAAGCCCGGCACGGTCGAGTTTCGCGCTGCCTTGCGTGACGCCCTTGAGAACGTGAAGGAACTGCCCGCTGTGCATGGCGTGTTCAACATGTCGGCCAAGGACCACAACGGCTTCGACGGCCGCGCCGCCATCATGGCGACCGTGGAAAACGGGGATTGGAAACTCGCGAAGTGAAGCGGTATCCGCACAGACAAGGCAGCTTGCCGAACCGGATTCTTGGGCTGCTTTTCGTCTGTGCCCTTGTTGCCCTGCTGCTGATGGAGGGGGCAAGGAAATACGGCCCGGATCCAGTTTTCCCGGAAAAGGCGACAGCCATGCGGCTGATGCAGCAGGCGGTCGCTGTCATCAAGGCAGAAAAGATCCGGACTGGTATCAGGATCGATCCGTCGATTGACACCAGCCAAACCGGCATGATCGGCCAGAGGTACAACGATCTGACGACAACCCTTGGCTCACTCCCCTCGAAGCGAACCTCAACGAATCCCCTGTTTGCTGCAGCAGTGGTCGAAATGCTGGTCAGAGCCGGGGTTCATCATGGTGACCCGGTTGCAGTCGGCTTTTCCAGTTCGTTTCCAGCGCTCAATATCGCCGTGCTTTCGGCGGCCAGCGCGCTCGGCCTCAAGCCGGTCATCATCAGTTCTGTCGGCGCGTCGATGTACGGCGCCAACGATCCGGCCATGACATGGCTGGACATGGAGCGTCTATTGCAGGAAAAAGGCGTTTGGTCCCATCGCTCCGTTGCGGCCTCGCTGGGCGGCATTGTTGACACACGGGGTGGTCTTGACGGGACTGGAATCGAAATGGGCCTGCTCAGTATCCGCAGAAACGATGTGAGTTTTCTGGACGAAGGTGGCGTTGCTACGCAGCGGCGTGACATTCTCGGACGGCTTGATCTCTACAACACCATGCTGAACGGCGCCAAGCCAGCCGCATTTATCAATGTCGGTGCTTCGCAGACCGCACTGGGCAATGCTCCCGAGGCGTACAAACTGGCCACCGGCTTGCTCGAAAAACCCGCTTTGTCAGATGACCTGGAAAAAGGGATCGTATTTCACATGTCGGAGCGCGGTGTTCCCGTCATCCATCTCCTGAAAATCCACAATCTGGCAAGGTACTTCAACATTCCGTTTGACCCCGCGCCGTCACTCGATGCCGGTCAAGTCGCGAATCCCGCAATGGCAGCGTATTCGCGCAGCGCTGCACTCATGTGCCTGCTTGTCCTGCTGGCTTTGATGGTGCTGACGAAATACCGCTACCCAGCAAGAACTGCCCCACACCCTGCTTTCTGATCTGCTCATAAGTCGGCAGATGATCAACGGCCATCTTTTTTTCCGGATAAAGATCGGCGAACACGGTGAGCAGTTCCTGAATGGAGGCAACATGCCGCCCGACCCGCTCTTCCATCGAAAGCCCATTTTCCAGGTAGGGCACATACAGGAGTCCGCTCGAAGCAGCACGCGCAAAGAAATCATCCTTGCCGGTCAGAATAAGTGCTTCATCGGCCCGTGCATGAAGTTTGTCCTGGATCGGGTTGCCTGTCTCCATCAGCACGGCAAGGGTCTGGGTGTGATCCCCCAACTCGCGATGCGACATGCCACGCAATTTCTTGGGTGAAGGCTCCAGCCGCATCTGGACCCCCTTTGAATCCAGATCGATGGATGCCAGGGCGGCCAGTTTCCTGGCCCGCTCATGGGTAATGATGCAGTTGACGATCGGGTTCATCGGCCTGGCCTCGTGAAGATCAATGCTCAGGTCGGCATTCTCCTTGCGGACAAGTTCGGTCAGAGCGAATGCCACTTTCTCGGTAAAGTTGCCGTCTGCGCGACCGGGGAATGATCGGTCCAGATTGCGAACTTCAAAGTCAGAAAGGAATTGCCCGCTGGGGTAATGGACGTAGACCTCAGGGTCCGGCCACTGGTCAATCGGATTGGTCAGGCGGTCGCCGTAGCGGAACCACCGCACTCCCGTGGGCGTCTTTATCTCAAACCGAGTAGGGACTCCCTCCGAAGGCGCAGTATTGCTGAAGCTGCTTTCGTTGGCGTGCGGAACCACAATCAGCCGGCCTGCGTTGACGACGGCATTTTCGACCAGAAGTACCGCTGACAACATGCCCGCCGATTCGTTGGCATGAACGCCGCCCATCACGAAGACGGTGGCACCTGCCTCCTTGCCTTCGAGGTAATAGACGTCAGTATCGCCGGCGGTATCCTTGAGGGCCGGAAGGTAAGCGCTCAACTTGCCGACCCGGGTGACACCCGGCCCTTGAACCACCGGTTCACGTTCATGCAGTTTCTGAAAATCCCTTCCAAAGACGCCCGTCAAGAGCAGCGTTGCATTCAGAAGGATCAGCGATAGAGTCAATTTCGGAAACATCAGGGTCTCCTTATTTGACAAGAAATACACGCAGCAGCAAGGGAATGATCAGGAAAGAATAGACGATCTTTTCCTGGCTCTTGTCTGACTTGAACATGTTCCAGATGATGATTGCGGCGATGAAAACGCAGAGCAATCTATACAAGACAAGTATCACGGTATTCACCTCAAATAAAGTTCAATTGATAAGAAAACTCAGCTCGTCCGCAAAGATCACCGTCAGTATTCCGATCACGTCGATGACCAGCAGAGGCACCAGGCAATGCCGTAGAACCGTGGCATAGCGTCCTTTGAAATCGGTCACCATGATGGCGGCCTTGCCGGTAATGGCTGTTGGCGGCGTCAACGTGGCCAGCGCGGCAATCAGGCTGATGCCGATGGTTGCAATGATCGGATCGCGCCCCAGCAGAGCGAGCATGAACGGAACGCCCAGAATCGATGCTGCTCCCAATGTTCCAAGTACGCTGCCTGACAGCGGCAGGCCGATGAACAGAGCCGCATAAAGCACCAGCGTCGGAACGGTAATGGCCGTAATCACGAACAAGCCCTTGACCCCGGTGGCAGACATCACCTGCACCAGCGGCCCCACGGCGACAAGAATGCCAGTGACTGGCAAGGTACGTTTGACAACGTCGCTCGATATCCTCAGAAAATTCATCCTCCTGGACAGCAGCAGGGCGAAAGCCGTGCCAACCAGAAACATCAGCGGCACGCCCATCGGTGGAAACTGATGAGGCAAGACCCTGGCAACAACCATCAGTAGCGCGAAGACAAGCAGAGGTGCGATGATTCTCAGGCCTTTCATATTTTCGGGAACCGAAGGCAGAGGCTTGAGCATTTCATCCAGATCCAGATTCGCCTTGACGTGTTTGGCACCGACATACAAGGATGCAGCGACGGCCAGCAGCACTGTCAGGATCAGCAGCGGGATGAAAAATCCGACGTAAGGCATATTGATCCCGGAAGAAATGATCATGGCGGGGATATTGATGGGCGGGGCGAAATCTCCCAACACACCGCCAATCGCCAGAAATGCCACGATCCGGGACAGGGGAATGCCCATGCTCAAAAGCACTGGCGCAACGATGCCGCCCAGCGCGATGACACCGGCTGCCCCGGGACCGGTGAGTGCGCCCGGCAAGATGATGAGAAACATCAGGAGAACCAGAAGGACTCTGGGATAGCGGTAAAACCGCACGATCAGGGTTCGCACCATCGCGTCAAAGGCACCGGACTCCTTCTGCACCTCCACGAACAGCGTGCCAGTGATGATGATCAGCGCGATGTAGAAGAAAGTGAAGGAACCTTCGATGATGTGGTGCAGTGAAGTTGGAACATCAAAGCCTGATGACAGCGAACCGACGATGGCGGCCAGCAGCAGGGACAGGACCGTGGTCAACTTGAAAAACCGTTGGGCCGCCGCAAAGACGACAGCCATCTCCACAAAGAGCAGGCTGGCCTGCATGGTCTGAGACATCAATGATCACTCCTCATAACTTCGACTTTTCTGAATTCGCAGGGCTTCGAAAAAGTGTTTGCGCTGCCATCGCGGCCATCTGGCTGTTGGAATGCCCCGCGCCAGGCACGGTCTGCACCTTCCATTCGAACGAGAACCCTCTCTGGACAGACTCTTCCTGCGCGACCCTGAAGAAATTCATGCCGCGGGCAAACCGCTGGCTGCCCTGCTTCATGGCACCGACAGATTTGTTCAGGCTCTTCTGGTGCTCCAGCGTGTCCTGCTCTCCCAGCAAAATGGTCAAGTTCTTGCCAAACGCCTGCCTGATGGTTTCGCCTGTCAGTGCCGTCTTTCCAAGTCCGTAAGGGAATTCCTCGGTGAAGCGCGGCAGCGTGTAGAAGCCCGGGTTGGCAGCAACAGCACGACGGACGCGTGCGTCGGGTCTGAATAACAGCATGCGGTGGACAAACTGGCCGCCGGCCGAGTGGCCGTAGAGGTAATAGTCAATGCTGAGGTTGTTGTCTTGCACTCGGACGTAGTCGAAAAGGTGCTCGACAAGCGCAAATCCGGAGAGATCTTCCGGAATCGGTCGCATACTCGAGTCGAACATGTTTCCCTGGGCATAGCTTTCGTCAGGGTAGGTCCTTTCAGAAAACTCCGGCACCACCAAAAGGGCGCCATGCTGTTGGGCGTAACGGATCCACTGATCACGGTACTCCTGCGCATTTCTCTGCATTCCATGCATGACAAAGAGAACAGGAGTTGATCTGCTGTAGGGAGATGGCTTGAAGTACCAGACCCGGATCGGCTTTTCCGGATCTCCCTTCTGATCGGTGAAGGTAAAGCTTCCTGAACCGACCTTGAGGTCGGCACGGATCGAATCTGCCGTGGCAACAAAGCTCGCCACCATCATCCACAGGAGAAGAAGGATTCGTTTCATGGACGGGGTTCTCATCGAAGCAGGCCCAAACCGATCAGGGTCAATCTGACCAGTACCGAGATGATCAGCAAAGCCAGCAGCGTGGGCACAATGCGCTGGCGATCCATCTCGTTGGCAATCAAGCCCGGGACAATGAACCCGAGGCTGTCTGTTTCTGGTGCCGGATTGAACGTTGGAAAAATGAACTGTTTGAATGCCCACTGCCAGCTGAAGCCCACCAGAACCATCAGGATGAAGCGTCGTCGGCCAAACAGAATCGTGTAGCGCGAAATGAGCTTGACCGAGGCATAGGTCAGCAGACTGATGGTCAATGTTCCAGCCAATACCGGGAGATTGGTCAGCTGCAGCGCGACGTATCCAGGGACAACGAAGCCACCTGCTGACAAGCCAATCCATTCGTAGAAAACGAACCCGAAAACCAGACCTATCGTGACCGATTCAAGTAGGTTCATGCTGCCAGGTGCTCTTGAAGAACCGGGAAACCCGCTGACCCGTTCCTTTTTCATTCCCCATGCCTATGAGGGTGAATTCAGGCTCGGGCAACCGCTTGAACAGTTCAGCCAGCACGGACTCCGGCGAGGTGCTTCGGATGGCCAGCAATGGCTTGCCCGGCAAGGCGCGACGGAAATATTTGGCAGCCAGTCCCAGACTTTCACCTACGATGGCAATGCAGTCGTAGCAGGATGCCTGGGCCAGAAAACCGGCAAACGAGCGCATCCGCAGCGGTCGGTCATCGCGGTGGTTATAGAGTGCAACCCACGGTCTGGGATAGTGGCTCCGCGCGGAGGTCGAGTCCTGAATGATCCGGGTTGAATCAATGTCGTTGGCCGAAAAGGCGTCGATAAAAAAAATCCTTCTGGAGTCCAGGGTTCGCATCAATACGGCCCTGCTTTCCAGCGGTGAGCATGACTCCAGGAGATTCGAGTCGACCACCGAGGGATCGAGTCCGAGCCTTGCGCAAACCTGTCGGGCGATCGCAACGTGCTCACCGGACACCGGGTTATCCTGCAGGGATCGAGACATCTGGACTTGCGCTGCATTGACCAGAATCGGATCGGATTGCACAGCGCGGGCGATTTCAGCAAAAAGCGCAAAGTAAGTGGCATCGGCAGTGATCAAGGCGCCGTGCGACGGAATAGTCAGGGACAGGGACCGGGCAATCTGCTCCAGGTCCTCGCCCATCGCTTCGAAGTGGTCGGGACGAACATTGGTAATGACGCCAATGGTGGACTGGATCAGTTGAGTTTCGGAAATGAACTGCAATGTGGGATCGAGCGCCATGCACTCAATCACGACGGCATCAACCTGTAGTTTGTCTGCACGCCGGATGACCTGCAATTGTTCAAGTATGTTGGCTGGAGCCCAGCGGCGAATGGATTCGCAGCTGCCGTCGGGCAGCACCAGTTGTGGATTAACGCCGGTGGTCTTGGCCAGAGTGCGGATCCCGCAGCGGCGCAGCGCCGCCGCGATCAAGCGGGTGACCGATGATTTCCCCCGGGTTCCGTTGACATGGATCCGGATCCGGATGCGCCTCAGGCGCTGTTCGTGTCGGATCCGTTCAAGCAGCAGATAGCCAGCGATGGCGATGAAGCACAGGGGCAGATACGACAAAACCGCCTCTCAGACCGGGGGATACATCAGCCGGTGCAATGCGTCAGGCCATCACTTCGTGAAAGCATCTTTCAAGGCCGTACCCACGTCGGTCGCCTTCTTCACAACCGCGATCGGGATTTTTCTGGCCTGGGCAGACTTCGAAAATGATCCGCTCTTGTCACTGTCCTCCGTCACGATCAGGAAGTCTGCTTTCGCAATCACGGGATCAATAAACTTGTCCGAGAGGGCACCTTTTCTTGAATCGCCTCCCACATGAACGGCGATCACCTTGACCTTGTTCTTTTTTGCCGTATCCAGCAGGGTCGCCACTCTGGCGATCTCGCCCTTTTCATCAATGCCGGCTTCGCCCAGTCCCTTGGCGCTGCCGCCCATGGCGATCACCAGTGTCTTGATCCCCTTGAGTTCGCTGGCCTTGAGTACATTGTTGAAGGTGTGCTCCAGCTTGTTGCGCTTGGCAAGCAGGCTCACGGTCTCGGCATCCAGACTCTGGCCGCACGATGAGACCGCAAAAGGCAATTCGGCCTTGAAGCCGCCTGGTGCCGCCCAGACGGTGGCAGCAACGCAGGTCAGCGAGATCAAGACCATTCGTGAGAAGAGTCCTGACAAACGGGTAGATCCCACTTTCATGTGTGTCCATCTCCAAAAAAAGGAATTTGCATGATGCAACAAATCAGGCGCAAGCACCAGTTCAGTAGCCCAGGGAAGAGCCACCTCTGCGAGGATCTGCACCGCCTCTGAGCACGCCGGTTTGCTGGTTGATCACAATCCCCTGCATGCCGCCCAGATCCTGTTCAAACTCCTCTTTCATCATCTGGACCTGATGCCCTTTCGCTTCCAGGGCTTTGCGGGTTTCACTGGGCAAACGGGACTCGAAGCGCGGACTGACCAATTCGGGTTTGTAGAAATCGGGTTTGGCCACGAGTTGCATGCGTACAGCTTCAATGGCGTCCTGCATGCCCATGCCGAACTCGACAACGTTGAGGAAGACCTGGAACTGAAGTTGCCCGATTCCTTCTCCTCCAGGCGTGCCCCAGACCATCACTGGCTTGCCACCTTTCAGGGCAATCAGCGGTGAGTTGTTGAGCAAAGATGTCTTTCCACCATCAATAAAATTCGCGTCGCCCTTGTACGGAGAAAAGGAGCCGAACCGCGTAGCATTGTGGAAAATCATTCCGGTGTTTCCAACCACGACCTTGGTCCCGAAGGTGCCAATCGTGGGTGTGCATGCGACAGCGTTTCCGTCCTTGTCATAGATGTCGATATGGGTGGTATTGGTGTCGTCAAGGTAGGAGGACACGCTGGCGCTGGCAAGACTCACGCCAGCCCGGCTTTCCGTTGGTTGTTCGACAGGCGCGGCCAGAGCGGACTTCTGCGAAGCGCCCGGGTTGCCAGGTGTCCCAAAGGGAAGGGCCTTGTCCTTGTTGATCAGTTTGCGGCGCTCCGCAGCGTACTCTTTCGACAACATCGTTTCCAGGGGGATCTTGACGAATTTTGGATCACCGACGTACTTGTAAACATCGGCGTTGACCAGTTTGATTGTTTCGGCCAGAAGATGGAGGTACTCGGCGCTGTTGTGCCCCATTTTCTTGAGATCAAAGGTCTCCAGAATATTCAGAATCATGACCGTCTGGATACCACCACGCGATGGCGCGTTGTTGCTGTAGATGTCGTAATCCTTGTACCTGGTGTGTACCGGCTTGGTCCACACAGGTTTGTAATCAGCCATGTCCTTGGCGGTGAACAGCCCGTCGTTTTGCTTGTAGAAGGCAACGATCTCCTTGGACAGGTCGCCAGTGTAGAAATAGTCGTAGGCGGCCATCAGGGCCTGGCTGCGATTTTTTCCGGACTTGATAGCGTTCTGTTCGGCATTGACCAGGCGTTTCATGGTGGACGCCAGATCTTTTTGTATCAGCAACTCGCCCTCATTGGGTACGGCGCCATTGGGCAGGAACACCTTGGCCGACGACGGAAAAATTTCCATGGTTGCCTTGACCTTGGAGAGCACCTCGTATCCGTAGGAATCAAGTGGGTAGCCCTTGTCGGCATAGTGGATGGCCGATTGAAGCACTTCTGCCAGGCTCAGCGTTCCGTATTTTTCGAGGAGATAAACCCAACCGCCGAAATTTCCCGGAACGACGCCGGAAAGATAACCAACTTCCTGGTCGCGCCTGTTCTTGAATGCGGTCGGCTTTGCTGCGTAGGGCGCTGCACCGGTCATTTGCAGGGACACCACTTCCTTGGTCTTGGCGTCGTAGAGTGTCATGAAGCCGACCCCGCTGATGGACGATCTGGAGGGTTCCACCACGCCCAGCGTTGCTGCTACCGCCACGGCAGCATCAAAGGCGTTGCCACCCTTCTTGAGAACATCCATACCTGCCTGCGTGGCCAGGGAATGGGCTGCCGAAACCATTCCGGTAGTCCCGACGGCTTCGGGCA
>CAZZLB010000082.1:0-9497 GCA_964654655.1 uncultured Rhodoferax sp.
CGATGAGGCTCTCACCTATGTCATATCGATGGGCTCGGTGGCGCCAGGCACACAGCCGGGCGTTGCTTCAAAATAGTTGATTTGTTGTTAACCTGCGCCGCGCTGGAGTGGCGGCATTGAAAGTTGTTTATGGCCATGCGTTCCCACTATTGCGGTCTTGTGACCGAATCCCTTCTGGGGCAAACCGTCAGCCTGTGTGGCTGGGTAAATCGTCGCCGCGATCATGGCGGTGTCATTTTTGTCGACATTCGCGACCGCGAGGGCTATGTCCAGGTGGTGTGTGACCCGGACCGTGCCGCCATGTTCCAGGTTGCAGAGGGTCTGCGCAATGAATTTTGCATCCAGGTCAAGGGCTTGGTGCGCTCCCGCCCGGAGGGCACCGTCAACGAGGCTCTCAAGAGCGGCAAGGTGGAAGTGTTGTGCCATGAGTTGACCGTGCTGAACCCATCGGTGACACCACCGTTTCAACTCGATGACGAGAGTCTGAGTGAAACCACACGCCTGACGCACCGGGTGCTTGACCTGCGGCGCCCTTACATGCAGAACAACCTGATGCTGCGTTATCGGGTGGCCATGGAAGTGCGCAAGTACCTCGACGCCCATGGCTTCCTCGACATTGAAACACCGATGCTCGGCAAATCGACACCCGAGGGCGCACGTGACTACCTGGTACCCAGCCGCGTCCATGACGGTCACTTTTTTGCCTTGCCACAGAGCCCTCAGTTGTTCAAGCAGTTGCTGATGATTGCCGGCTACGACCGCTATTACCAGCTCACCAAATGCTTCCGTGATGAGGACTTGCGAGCCGACCGCCAGCCCGAGTTCACGCAGATCGATATAGAGACATCCTTCCTTACCGAGCAGGATATTCGCGATCTGGTGCAAGGCATGATCACCACTGTCTTCAGGAACACGATGGGTGTCGAACTGGGAGAATTTCCGGTGATGGCCTATAGTGAAGCAATGCAGCGTTATGGCTCCGACAAGCCCGACTTGCGGGTCAAACTTGAGTTCACCGAGCTGACCGACATCATGAGGGACGTGGACTTCAAGGTGTTCTCCGGTGCGGCCAACATGAAGGACGGCCGGGTCGTAGGGCTGCGCGTTCCAGGGGGTGCACGGGAGGTGGGTGGTCTGGCCCGCAGTGAAATCGACGCCTATGGCGAATTCGTGAAAATCTACGGCGCCAAGGGCTTGGCCTATATCAAGGTCAACGACGTGAGCAAAGGCCCGGGCGACGCGAATGCGCGCTGGCCCGGCCTGCAGAGTCCGGTTGTCAAGAACCTGCATGACAAGGCCATTGCCGAAGTGCTGGCACGTACCGGAGCGCAGAACGGCGATTTGATCTTCTTCGGCGCTGACAAGAGCAAGATCGTCAACGACGCGATCGGTGCGCTGCGCATCAAGATCGGGCACAGCGAATTCGGCAAGAAAAATGGCTTGTCCGAAAAAGCCTGGCGCCCGCTCTGGGTGGTGGATTTTCCGATGTTTGAATTTGATGATGAAGCGCAGCGCTACACCGCAGTGCATCACCCCTTCACTGCGCCGAAAGAGGGGCACGAGGACTGGATGGTTACGGCGCCCGAGAAATGCATCTCACAGGGTTACGACATGGTGCTCAATGGCTGGGAGATGGGTGGCGGTTCGGTTCGTATTCACCGCGCCGACGTACAGCAAAAAGTCTTCGACGCGCTGAAGATCACACCAGAGGAGGCACAGGAAAAATTCGGTTTCCTGCTCGACGCCCTGCAATACGGGGCGCCACCGCACGGCGGGCTCGCATTTGGCCTCGACCGCATCATCACCTTGATGACCGGTGCAGAATCAATCCGCGATGTGATCGCCTTCCCCAAGACGCAGCGCGCCCGGTGTCTGCTCACGCAGGCACCGTCTCCTGTTGATGAAAAGCAATTGCGAGAATTACACATCAGATTGCGCACGCCGGAGCCGGCGAAAGCGCCCTGAATGGGCTGGTAGCGGGCCTTCAGGCACAATGAAAGGGCGCTCAAGCAGCGCCCTTTTCTATGACGATGGCCTACAAAATTCCCGAGTCCGTGCTGGTCGTGATTTACACGCCGGGTCTTGATGTGCTGCTGATCAAGCGTGCCGACGCGACTGATTATTGGCAATCGGTCACTGGCAGCAAGGAGACACTCGACGAAACTTATCTTCAGACCGCCATGCGTGAAGTCCATGAGGAGACCGGGCTTGACTGCAGACATGGTACCCAACTGCATGCTGGGCTGCACGACTGGCACCTCGAAAACGTGTATGACATCTATCCTCACTGGCAGTGGCGCTACGGACCCGGTGTGACACGCAATACCGAGCACCTGTTTGGATTGCAAGTGCCATCGACGATGCAGGTTTGCCTGAACCCTGGTGAACACACTGCCTACCAGTGGTTACCGTATCGCCAAGCTGCGCACGATTGCGCTTCGGCATCCAATGCAGAGGCGATTCTGATGCTAACGCACCTGCGCTTGTGCCGGGAGTCCGCATGAACATCGTGCGTGTTGCCACCTACAACATCCACAAAGGAGTGCAGGGCCTTGGTCCTCGGCGCCGCCTGGAAATACACAATTTGGGTCATGCGGTAGAGCAAATCGACGCCGACATCGTGTGCCTTCAGGAGGTACGCAAAATTCACCGGGTTGAAGAGCGTCACTTCGCGCGCTGGCCCGATCTGCCGCAGGCCAACTATCTGGCGCCAGAAGGCTACGAGGCGATCTACCGGACGAACGCGCTGACCCGGCATGGCGAACACGGAAACGCGGTCCTGTCGCGCTGGCCGGTGTCGGCGCACCAGCACGAGGACATATCCGACCATCGATTCGAGCAGCGCGGCTTGCTGCATGTCGAGGTGAAGGTACATGACAGGGATGTTCACGTCGTAGTCGTGCATCTGGGGCTGATTCGGTCCAGCCGCTCGCGTCAGGTGGCACAACTGCAGCGCTTCATCGCTCGGGAAATACCGTCAACTGCGCCACTGTTGGTGGCGGGGGACTTCAACGATTGGGGAACGCTGGTTGAACAGGCTCTCACACAGACCGGCTTGCGCGCTTTCAAGGGAGCCAACCAGCTGACCTTTCCAGCCCGACTGCCGCTGGTGCAACTGGACTATGTCTATGCCCGGGGTTTGACCCCGCTTGGCGCCCATGTTCCCCGGGGTCGCATCTGGTGGCGCATGTCGGACCATTTGCCGCTGATAGCCGAATTTGCCCTGCCAGAGGCAGGGTAGACCAATCATGCAGCAGCTTCGTTCCGGCCACCAACTCGTGTTGCTGCAGGGCGGGCAGGCATTTTTTCCTTCTTTGGTGCAGGCCATCGATGTCAGTGTTCATGAGGTCCGTATGGAGACATACATCTTCAACGTTGAGGCCTCTGGCGAGCAAGTCGCTGCGGCGCTGGAGCGAGCGGCGCAGCGTGGCGTGAAGGTCTACTTGGCCATGGACGGCGTCGGTACACCCCGTCTTGCGCCCCCATGGGCTGCCCGATTCGATGCAGCCGGAGTCAAGTGGGAGATATTTTCTCCACTGGGCAATCTGGGTATGCTGATTCCGAGTCGCTGGCGGCGTTTGCACAGAAAGTTGTGCGTGGTCGACCGAAGCGTGGCCTTTTGCGGTGGCATCAACGTGCTTGATGATTTTTTCGATCCCAACTATGGCGTGCTGGAGATGCCGCGATTCGACTTTGCGGTTCGTGTGACGGGCCCGCTGGTGCAGACCATGCATGAGGTCATGGTCAGGTTCTGGTGGCGTTTGCAGGTGGCCAGCACTGCACGGCAGAGCGACTTCCCTGCATCCTGGCACGCCGTGCAGGAAGCTCTTGCCTTGACGCCGCGAGCGCAGTCGAATGCACGCGCGGTCGGGGCTGGCTTGGACGCCCGCGCTCAGAATCGAGATACCAGCGCGGAACTGGTGCTGCGTGACAATCTGCGTAACCGGACCCGCATCGAGCGTGCCTACCGCAAGGCGATCGGTGCGGCGCGCGAGGAAATCATGATTGCCAACGCCTATTTTCTTCCCGGCCGCAAGTTGCGCAAGGGGCTCATTCTGGCTGCGCGGCGCGGTGTCAGGGTTCGCTTGCTGTTGCACGGACGTTACGAGTATTTCATGCAGTACTACGCGAGTCGACCGGTCTATAGGGCCCTGTTGGCGGCGGGTGTCGAAATATACGAGTATTCGGCGGCCTTTCTGCACGCCAAAGTTGCCGTCATCGATGGACATTGGGCTACCGTAGGCTCGTCCAATCTCGATCCACTGAGTTTGCTGCTGGCCCGGGAGGCCAATGTGGTCGTGGACGACCGCACATTTGCACAGGACCTGCAAGTGCGGTTGGAGCATGCCATGACCAAGGGCAGCGTTCAAATCGATCCGGCAAACTACGCTCATCGCCCCCTGCGTCAACGCTTGCTTGACGGTCTGGCCTTTGGACTGATGCGCGTCTTGCTCTTTCTGTCCGGGAAACGCTATTGAATATGTAGCAAAGCAGGCTTGATTGGAAAGGGAAATTCCCCAAAAACCCTACAATCGAAACGCTGATAACATGATCGCATGTTAATGAAAAGCCAAATCACCATGAATCCAGCTGATGCGCAGGAGGGTACGCCGGTATCTGTGAAGATACGGGAGCGTCTGCTGGCAGCGCGCAAACGTTTCAACGCGAATGACAATATCGCAGACTTTATTGAGCCTGGAGAACTCGAACTCCTGCTTGATGAAGTCGAAGAAAAAATGAAAGGGGTTTTGAGCAGCCTGGTGATTGACACCGAACGTGATCACAACACCGATCAGACCGCGCGCCGTGTTGCAAAACTCTATGTCAGCGAGGTGTTTCGCGGTCGCTACGTCAACGCGCCGGAGATCACCGAGTTTCCCAATGCAGAGCATCTCAATGAGTTGATGATTGTCGGCCCCATCACGGTGCGCAGCGCCTGTAGCCATCACCTGTGTCCGGTCATCGGCCAGGTCTGGATCGGGGTGCTCCCGAACGAGCACACCAACGTGATCGGACTGTCCAAGTACGCCAGGCTCGCCGAGTGGGTCATGGGCAGACCGCAGATTCAGGAAGAGGCGGTCGTGCAACTCGCGGATCTGATTCAGCAAAAGACGCAACCCGATGGTCTGGCCATCGTCATGGAAGCAACGCATTTTTGTATGGGCTGGCGTGGCGTCAAGGACATGGACAGCAAGATGATCAATTCAGTTATGCGGGGCAGCTTCCTGAAAGACCCCAACCTGCGCCGCGAATTCCTCTCGCTCATTCCCAGGAAGGGTTGATCATGTTGGTACGTTTGCTTTACGCCAGTCGAGTCATTGACACCAGCCCCGAGGCGATTGAAGCCATCCTGAGTCAATCGCGCAAGCACAACCCGGAGTGCGGTATCACCGGCATTCTTTGTTATGGTGGTGGCATATTTCTGCAGGCTATTGAAGGCGGACGCATGGCGGTGAGTGAACTCTACGGTCATATTCAGCGAGACACACGCCACAAGGATCTGGTGCTGCTGCACTATGAAGAAATCGCCGAGCGCCGTTTTGGTGGCTGGACCATGGGGCAGGTCAATATGTCCAAGATCAATGCGTCGATCCTGCTCAAGTACGCGGAAAAGCCCGAACTTGACCCTTATTCGGTGTCCGGCAGCGTTTCGCTGGCGCTGCTTGAAGAACTGATGGCCACCGCCTGCATCATTGGCCGAGCCTGACCAGCCTCGTTGCGGTCAACCTATTTTTTCACTGTATCAGCAGCCGGTGTGGCAGTAGCCTCCTTGTAAGGCGCTTCGTTGACGGTCAGGCCCTGGGTCGAGAACCTGGCAGCGTTCTTCTTCCCCAGTCCCTTGACCCGTGCCAGCAGGTCGTTCCAGTCCTTGAAGTTTCCCTTCTTGCGTTCGTCCAGGATCTTGCCTGACAGTGCCGGGCCTATGCCCTTGATGCTGTCGAGATCAGCCGCATTGGCCTTGTTCACGTCGGTGCCAGCCAGACAGACGGCGGCGTAAAACATGGCGATCAGAATCAGGACGATCTTCAGCATCAAGCGACTCCTCAAGTTTGACTGAGCAGGCATTCCACGTATTTTGATACGCCGCCCTGAACGTCCGCAAACACATGATCGCAGCCCACCCCACGCAATGCAGTCAGGTCGGCCTGGGTATAGCACTGGTACTTGCCGCGCAGGCTTTCCGGAAAGTTCACATACTCGATCAGTCCGTCCGTCACCAGCGCCTGATGTGTCAGCGCAGGTTCATTCCTGTTTCGGCGCAAGGTGTTGACGACAGCGTCCGCGACGTCATTGAAGGGCTGCGCCCGACCCGTACCCAGATTGAAGATGCCGGAGATTTCGGGATGGTCAAGAAACCACAGGTTGACTGCCACGACATCGTCAATGAATACAAAGTCGCGCAACTGAGCGCCCGCCGCGTACCCACCGTAGTCACCGAAAAGTTTCACTTTTCCGTCGAGCGCAAACTGATTGAACTGGTGGAAGGCAACACTGGCCATGCGACCCTTGTGTTGCTCGCGTGGTCCATAGACGTTGAAATAGCGAAAACCCACTACCTGCGTCCCCTTGGCGGCGGTCAGGCGCTCAAATTTTGCACCACATTCGCGTCGCATGCGCTGGTCAAAGAGCAGTTTGGAGTAACCGTAAACGTTCAGCGGGCCCTCAAAGGCCGGCTCCTCCCGGAACGTGTCAGAGCCTCCGTACGTGGCAGCGCTTGAAGCATAAAGCAGGCGCGTCCCGTTCCTTCTGCAGGCTTCGAACAACTGGCATGAAAGCGTGTAATTGTTGAAGAGCATGAACTTGCCATTGCTCTCCATCGTGTCGCTGCAGGCGCCTTCATGAAAGACAGCTTCAACTTCACCAAAGGCGCTGCGCATGAACATGTCATAAAAGTCTGCCGCGTCCACGTAATCTGCAAGCTTCAGATCAGCCAGATTGCGGAACTTCTCGCCCAACGTCAAGTCATCAACGGCGATGATATTGTCGATGCCGCGCGCATTCAGACCCTTGACAATATTGCTGCCGATAAATCCGGCGGCACCCGTCACGACGATACGGTTCATGCAAACAACTCCTCATAGGAAACCGAGGCCGTACCAAACTTGCCAACGACCAGTCCGCCTGCGCGATTCGCCAGCGGCAGAGCCTGGCGCAGCGTCACGCCGGCGGCCAGCAGCGTGGCCATGGTGGCGATCACCGTGTCACCGGCGCCCGTCACGTCAAACACCTCCCGAGCCTGGGCGTTGACGTGCAGTTGGCCTTCGCCATCAAACAGCGTCATGCCTTCTTCACTACGGGTCAGCAACACAGCATCGAGTCCAAGCTGCTGGCGCAGATTCTGGCACTTGGTTCGGAGCTCAGATTCATCAAGCCAGGCGCCGACCACCTGTCGCAGTTCAGCGCGATTGGGTGTGATGACGCTGGCATTCCTGTAGCGCGAGTAGTCCGAGCCCTTGGGGTCAATCAGGATCGGCTTGCCCGCAGAGCGTGCCCGGGTAATCATATCCGCCACGTGGGCCAGTCCCCCTTTGCCATAGTCCGAAAAAAGTACCGCATGGTGCTCCGGCAAGAGTCGCGCAAAAACAGCGCTCTGGGACGCCAGCACCTCATTCCTGGGTGTGTTCTCGAAGTCCAGACGAAGCAGCTGTTGCTGGCGCCCGATGACGCGCAGCTTCACTGTTGTCTTCAGATCCGGGTCGCGGCCAAAGTGCGCGCTGATACCTGTGCCAAGCACCAAAGCTTCCAACTTGTGGCTCGCGTCGTCGTCTCCCACCACCGTCAGCAGCGAGGATCTGGCACCCAGCGTCATCACGTTATAGGCTACGTTAGCGGCGCCGCCATTGCGCTCCTCCTCGCGCGTGATGCGCACGATGGGCACAGGTGCTTCGGGCGAGATGCGATCCACCTCACCGTACCAGTAGCGATCCAGCATGACATCACCTACCACCAGCACACGCGCCCTTGACAGGGAATCTTTCGATACATTCATGGGGTTGGAGTGGTCTGTCATAGCTCTTCCACGCGTCTGGCCGGATAACTGTCCCAAGTCTGGCAACCCGGACATTGCCAGAAATGCTGCTTCGCTTCGAAGCCGCATGCGGCGCAGCGGTACCGCAGCAGCGGTTTGACCGCGTGATCCAGCGCACGCTGCACCTGGGGATGAAATTGCTCGTGCTCAAGCTTTTCACCGGCAATCCACTTTGCAGCTGCCACCAGAGAAGGTTCATGCTCCAGGTGTCGGGCATACCAGTCGCGCGCTGTTGGAGCAGGCGTTGTCAAAGTCGCCTCCAGAGCAACGATGGCGTCCAGCACGTCCAGTGAGGAGGTGGCTTCGTAGTGGTGCTTGAGCAGTTGCAATGTCTGCGGCGTGTGGCCGGACTCGATGGCCAGCTTGGCCAAAGCAATGGCAATCAACGGTGTGGCCGATGGCGAGGTGTTGAGCGCGAGTTCCAGCGTTGCATGTGCCTCCTGCACCTTGCCCTGGCTTGCCAGCAACTGCGCCAGCGCCATCCTCGGTCGGGGCGCTTCATGTGCCGTGGCGACGGCTTGTTGCAGCAGGGTCATCGCTTGAGCCGTGTCCTGACTTGCCAGACATGCATCGGCCTGTTCGCATAGATAGTGGGCCAGTCGGGTGTCGAAGTTGCCTTGCCCAGCGGCAGTCAGCTTGCGGGCAATCAGGGCGGCTTGCGGCCAGTCACGGCTGCGCTCGTAATTGGCCAGCAGCGCGAGTCGCGCCTGTACTTCAAACGGACTGCCTTCGAGCATTAGCAGGGCTGCCTCGGCGCGATCAAGCAGTCCGGCTTTCAGGTAGTCCAGGGCCAGCGCGTGCTGGGCACGCTGGTGATCTGCCTGGTTCAGATCGCCGCGCGACAGCAGATGCTCGTGCACACGAACCGCGCGTTCATACTCACCGCGACGTCGAAACAGATTCCCCAGTGCGAAGTGCAGCTCCGAGGTGTCGGGGTCGTTTTGCACGGCTTCGATGAAGGCATCGATCGCCTGATCCTGCTGCTCATTGAGGAGGAAATTCAAGCCCTTGAAATAGGCTTTGGGTGCCTGTCGATTTTCCAGGCGAAGCTGGCGCAGGTCCAGACGTGATGCCAGCCATCCTGCCACGAAGGCCAGGGGAAGGCCCAGCAATATCCAGCTCAGGTCAAAGTTCATGCGGTACCCGCGTGCCTGCAACTGGCGCGGATGGCCATTCGATGCCGGGAGCAAGACTCAGTTTGGCGGCGCGACGCTGTCTGAGCCAGTGCGGCACCATGCCCAGCGCGCCTACAGCCACCCCGGCTGCAAAAGCACCCAGCATCACCAGAACCTGAGGTGCACGCCAGAAGGTGCCAAAGAAAAAATGCACCGTCGTGTCTTGCTGGTTATTCAGGGCAAAGGCAAACAAGGTAAAAAAAATGGCAGCTTTAAGCATCCACTTAAGCAGCCACAGGAGGTTTTTCATCGATCTCCCCAATGACGGGTTGATTCTAACGGTCAAGACTTGC
>CAZZLB010000083.1:0-9395 GCA_964654655.1 uncultured Rhodoferax sp.
CAGATTGCCAGCGTCACATCGTTGACCGTGGCGCCAGTGGCTTCGCCGATGCGCTTCAGGCGTGACAGCGAGTAAGACTGCGAAGCGAAGCGCCGCGACCCTGAAATTTCGACGTTGAATGGGGTCGGCGGCGCCTGAAACGGCAGCGCCGCGCCAGCCCCCGAGCCGATGCGCAACATATCCCACAGACCACTGCCTATGCCTGGCAGAATCTCTCGTCCTGCGCGCGCCGCATTGGCGAGCTGGTTCAGCAGTCCGGGTGGCGGAGCTGCGCGTTTTGAAGCGGGATGCCTGGAAACCTTTTGTGCCCAGACCGGCGGCTTGTTTTCGTCGGCGCTGCGCGACAGGCCCTCGGCCATGATCCTGGCACCGCTGACACCGTCAACCAGCGCATGGTGAATCTTGATGTAGGTGGCAAAGCGACCGCCGGGTAAACCCTCGATCACGTAGGCCTCCCACAAGGGCCTGTTGCGATCCATCAAATTGCCATGCAGGCGCGACACCATGGCCAGCAGTTCGCGGATGCGTCCGGGCTGCGGCAAAGCTACATGACGCAGGTGATAATCCAACTCAAACTCAGCGTCTTCCTCCCAATACCAAAGACCCATGCGCAATACCGGGCGCAGATTGAAGGGCGACACGGCTGACAGATGCCGGCCCCATTCAGTCAGCAAGGAGCTTACATAATTCGGGCCGGCGCCATCCGGTGGCGAGTAGATATTGAGGCCGGCCACATGCATGGGCTGGTTGCGTGTTTCCATCCACAAGAATGCGGAGTCCGTGGGACTGAGTGCTTGCATGGCCTGGCTTCTTTCTGGGTTGACCGGTGGGAAGTAGCTTGACCCGTCAGTCTACGCGCTCCACTGCCGGCATGCCCCACTGCCCGCTGAGCGCTGTGGGCTTGGGCCAGTACAGCCGGGCGTTGAGAAGAAAGGGCTGACCGTGTTTGACTGGCAGCCAGTTTCGCTTCATGTCGCCTTCAGGCGGCGTTGCCTGCACCAGCAGGTCCAGCGATCCGTCGGCGTTGAACAGCAAGGGGTCACGGTCCCCCAGAGCGAAGCGTTGCAATGGATTGTCGATGAAGAAATCGTCAGGGCCATAAGCCGTGACCGACCAGAAGGCATTCACCGGCGGCAGCTCCTCAGCCCTGAAATGCAACCGGTAGCGCTGACTGCCGTCCAGTGGCTGGCCCTTGGCATCCACGCGTGTGTTGGGATAGATCGCATCCGCTGGCAGATTGGCGCCGAGCCCGATCATGGCAACTACGGCGCGGGTGTTGTAGTCGGTGCCGTAGTTGCCAAGCATGGCCGGTGGCGTTTGCCAGCCGCGCAGCAGTTCGCGCGGCTTCTTCAACTCGCTGG
The DNA here is from genome assembly GCA_964654655.1 of uncultured Rhodoferax sp. Taxonomy (GTDB): domain Bacteria; phylum Pseudomonadota; class Gammaproteobacteria; order Burkholderiales; family Burkholderiaceae_C; genus Rhodoferax. The sequence goes on from CAZZLB010000083.1 coordinate 1,362, forward strand.
CCACCTTGTAGTCGGCGATCCAGCGCCCGAGCGCCACGCACCAACGCTCCAACACACCCCAGGCCGGCGGCCGACCGGTCTTCAAGCCGATGCGTTCGAGCTTGAGCAACATCGCGCTGTCAGCTACGGCGGGCGGGTTGTTCACCAGCAGCATCGACAAGCGGGCGAAGAATGTCTCGGCACTCATCGCGCGCATCTGCTCGATGGCTGGTGCCGGTTTGCCGGTCGCAGCTTGCCACCCGTTCAAGACTTTCTCGGCCGCATTGGGGTCGGCCTGCCAGTCGCTCAGGCTGCGCAGCTTGATGCCGTCCTGCAAACGGTGTACCAGCGGATAGTCAGCAACACCATTGGTCTGCGTGCGCCCGATCAGCCAGACCATTTGCGTTGGTGCGCGCACCAGCGTCAAGCCGGCCGGGGTGCTGCCCTGCCACTGCGGTCCGGCCAGCAACAGCCTCGCACCGGCTGGACCGAGCGTACGTGTGCCCGGTGCGGCAAAAACGTTGGTCCATGCATCCATGAAGGGCATCACTTCATAACGCGGGGCGTTGGCCGGGATCTCGAACACCCAGGGACCCTGGGCCATGTCGATAAAGCCACTGGTGTAAAGCGTGTCGGCATTGGGCCGCACCACTTCGTGGAAGTTCGCGTCAGGGAACTGGCGTACGCGGCGCAACTGGTTCTCAGGACCCATGCTCAGTGCGGAGTTGCTGCGGGTCACATCCATGATGACCAGCGGGTAGCCAAAGATATAAGCCTCGGCGCCAAGAACGATGTAGTCGCGCTTGGCGTAAAGCGTAACGCCCAACAGGAGCAGCGCCATCAGCAGGCCGAGCAGGATTCGCTTCAGATGAGGCATGCTCAGTTCGACCAGTAGGTGTACTCGTCGTCCGCGCTCCTGGGTTGGTCCAGCGTCTTGTCGATGTAGATCGGCGCCTGCAGAAACGAGGGCCACATTGGTGGTGGCATGTCAGCGTGATGCGCCTGCAGTAGGGCCTTGAGTTGCGCCAGCCTTTGTGGCTGCGTGGCAGCAAGATTGTTCTTTTCTGTCGGGTCTTGCTGGAGATCGAACAGCCAGTCTTTCTTCGGGTTTTCCGAGACGATCAGCTTCCAGCCTGCCTGCTGCACCGTGCGCAGCGGGCCATCGCGCCAGAACAGCGGGCGCGATGGCTGCGCGGCCGGCTGCCTGCCCAGGAAGGGCAACAGGTTGACGCCGTCGATGACACGATCCGTTGGCAGTGCACCGCCGGCTGCAGCAATCACTGTAGGAAGAATGTCGATGTTGGACACCGGTGGCTGGTACTTTGTGCCGGGGACAATATGCCCTGGCCATTTGGCCACATAGGGTACCCGCACACCGCCCTCGAACTGCGTCAGTTTCCATCCCCGATACGGAATGTTCACCTCGGGCAGCCCGATATAGCCCGGTGCACCGTTGTCGCTGGTGAAGATGACGATGGTGTTTTCCTCCAGCCCCTCCTCGCGCAGGGTCTGCAGAACACGCCCCACGCTGCGATCTACCGACCTGACCATGGCCGCATGGACACGCCGGCGATGCTCGGTGATATTGGGCAGCGCATCGTAATCGTCCTTGCTGGCCTGCAGCGGCGTGTGCACGCCCCAGTGCGCCAGGTACAGGAAGAACGGGCGGTTCTTGTTGCGCTTGATCGCCGTGACGGCTTCGTCTGTGTAGTAATCGGTGAGGTACTTGCTGGGCTCAAACCACTTGCCGCCGTTGTAGCTCACGCCAAAACGCATATTGGGCCAAAGGAATTTGTCGATCGGATCGAAGTCCAGCCTGGCGTTCACCACCCGAGGATCGTTTTTCGGCAGATAGAGTCCGCTTTCCATGAACAGGGTTTCGTCAAAACCCTGGTTATTCGGTCGCATCTCGGGCGTGCTGCCCAGATGCCATTTGCCAATGTGAATGTTGTGGTAGCCGCGGGGTTTGAGCAGTTCGGCAATCGTTTGCTCGGACGCTGGCATGCCCAGATCGTTGAAATCCTTGACCTGGCTCGCCTTGTCCAGATCGACAATGGGTGGATGCACTGGATCCGAGTCGGCGTACAGCTTGCCGACGACGCGCCCCATGGCACCCGGGATCGGAGTGAACTCCAGACCAAAGCGCCAGGGGTAACGCCCGGTCAATAGCGCGGCACGCGATACTGTGCAGACAGCGGCACCCGCATAACCCTGGCTGAATTGAACGCCTTCGCGTGCGATGGCATCGATGTTGGGTGTGGGCGCGCCTTGCGCCGTGTAGCCGCCACCATTGGTGCTGACCTCGTTGATGCCCAGGTCGTCAGCCAGGATCAGGACGATGTTGGGCGGTCGTTTACTGAGCGGCTTGTCGGCCTTGACCGGACCCGCCTGCCAGGGCACAGGCTTGTTGGGCTCGCGCGGGTAATTCCAGTCCGTGTACCAGCCCAGCGAGTACTGCAGGACGGTGATGCGGTTGACGTAGCTCAGTGCCACTGCACCGGTAAGCACAATGGCACTGGCGATCAGGGTCTTGCGCATCTTCATGGGAGTCGGCTCCAAAAGCTACTTTGGCAGGGCTATCTCAGCAGCATGAACAGAATGGCGGCCAGCAGCGCCAGCAAACCCGCCACCGAACTGCGCACAAGTATCAGGCTGACCAGCGGCTTGACCGGGAAGACATGCGTCTTCTCCAGGGCAGCCCACTTGTGCACCGCGATGTCCTGCTGCTGGACAGCCAGCGCAAAACGCAGGAAGTCGCGCCGGCTGCGATAACGCACCATGGCGACGTAATGCCAGACATCGGCGCCATCGGGCTCGATGAAGCTGCCGCTGCGCCGGGCAATGAAGATCGGCAGACTGCCTTGACGCAGCAAGGGCAGGATGATGGCCTTGCCATAGCGCCGGTCTGCCGCCCGGGGATCGTCGCTGTAGCTGTAGCCAGCCGGGTACAAAGCTTTGGGGCGGTAACGCACCAGGTTTTGCATGACGAATTCTTCACCATCGTCCTTGGCCAGCAAACGGCGAATTTCCGGAATGATTTCCTTCTCGCTTTCGCTCAGGTTCATCGTTCCCAGCGTATTGAAAAATGCCTCGATCTCATCGGGCCGCAGCGGCTTGCCTTTGCCTCCGTACCACGCCAGAAACAGCAGGTAGAGCGCCAGCAAAGAAAGGGTGATGCCAAAGAAGAGCGCCATTGTTCAGAGTTCTCTATGCCTGCCAAAGTCAATACACAAGTGTACGGTCACGTCAGGCGCGGGCCATCAGTGAATACCCGGTGCTTCAGGCCTGGGCCAAAAATCGTTCTGCCAGCCGCGTCCAGTAGGCCGCACCCACCGTCAGATTTTCGTCATTGAAGTCATACTTGGCGTTGTGCACCATGGCGCTGTCTTCGCCGTTGCCAAGGCGCAGAAAGCAACCCGGCCTGTGCTGCAGATAGTAAGCAAAGTCCTCGCTGCCGGTCACAGGACCGAAAGGGGAAACGGTGTGCTCCGCCCCAACCAGCTCGGCGGCCACTTCCAGCGCAAAAGCCGTTTCCGCGAGGCTGTTGACCAGGACCGGACAGCCCCGCTCGTAGTTGATCTCGACCGTGCCGCCGTATCCGTGCACATGTTGTGTCACAAGGTCAGTGATGCGCTCCTGCAAGCGATCGCGCACCTCGGGGTTGAAGGATCGCACGCTCAAACCCATGCTGGCACTCTCGGGGATGACGTTGGACGCGATGCCGGCATGCAGAGAGCCTATCGTCACGATGGCGGTTTGCGTCGGATCGATGTTGCGTGACACCACGCTTTGCAACGCCATCACCAGACTGCCGGCGATCAGGATCGGATCGACTGTCATGTGCGGACGTGCCGCATGGCCGCCGCGCCCGTGGATAGTGATGAACACCCGGTCTGACGCTGACATGAAGGGTCCGCTGCCAAACATGAAGGTGCCCACCGGGTAGCCGGGGTGGTTGTGCAAACCGAAGATGGCATCACAGGGAAAGCGCTCGAACAGGCCGTCGGCAATCATGCACTGCGCGCCACTGTCGCGCCCGGCTTCCTCTGCCGGCTGGAAAACGAGGTTGACGGTGCCGGAAAAATGGCGGGTCCTTGCCAGCTGGCGCGCGGCACCCAGCAACATGGTGGTGTGGCCATCGTGCCCGCAGGCATGCATGACGCCGGCGTTCCTGCTGGCATGCGCGCTGCTGTTTTCCTCCAGGATAGGCAACGCATCCATGTCGGCGCGCAGACTGACGCTGCGTGTGCCCTCACCCTGGCGCAAGCGACCGACCACGCCATGTCCACCGATGTTGCGAGTGACTTCGTAGCCCCATTCGCTCAGGCGCAGGGCCACCAGTTCTGCTGTGGCCAACTCCTTGAAAGACAGCTCGGGATTGCGGTGAAGCTGGTGGCGGATCTGGGTCAGAAAGTCCTGCGAATCCGAGAGATCCGAGGTCTGGCAATAGCTCTTGAATTTCGTGTTCATGGTTCGCAATCTCCGTGCTACTTGGTTGAAGTACCGTGCGGCGTGTTGCCCTCACCCAGGTCCCAGTACAGACCGGTCATGATGCAGAGGGCTTCACGCAACAAGGCAAGCGGCAGATGTTCGTTGGGCGCGTGCTGCGAACAACCCGGGTAGGAATGCGGCACCCAGATCGTGGGCAGACCCAGGATATCGGCAAAAATATCGTTGGGCAGGGAGCCGCCCAGATTGGGCAGCAGGGCAGGCTTTTTGCCGCTGCTGGCTTCGATCGATTTGAGCGCCCACTGGACCCAGGGATTGTCTGGATCCAGGCGCGTGGCTTGCGACATTTCGGCGCGCACCGACTCGATCTGTACCATGGAAAAGCCATGACGGTCCAGATGGCGCCGCAGTGCCGGCAGGATGTCGTTGGAGTCGATACCGACCACAAAACGCAGCTGGCAACGCGCCCAGGCACGTGGCGGTATCGCGTTGACGGGCGCCTCCGGGTTGCCGATTTTGCAGGCCAGCACTTCAAACGAGCACCAACCAAAAACACGCTCGGCCGGCGACAGACCGGGCTCACCCCACAGCGGCTCAATCGTCGGGCCGTCCTCGCCGCCATCGACTTCGCAATCGGCCAGCGCGCGCCGCACGACTGCCGGCAGCTCGGCCGGAACCCATTCTGGAATGCGGATTTGCCCGCTACTCGACACGATGCTGGCAATGGCGTGCGCCAACTGAATGCCCGGGTTGGAGATCAGTCCACCCCAGTTGCCCGAGTGATGCGCGCCTTGACGTGCTTCTATGCTGAGGTCAAAGTTGAGACAGCCGCGCGAGCCCAAAAACACGGTAGGGCGCTCGGCACGCAGGCGCGGGCCATCGGAGGCGATCATGACATCGGCCCGGAACAGATCCTGGCGCTGCTCGCAAAGACCGCGCAAGCCGGGAGAGCCGACCTCTTCGCCCATTTCAATCAGCATCTTGGCGTTAAAGCCCAGCTTGCCGCGTGCCTGTATCACATTGGCCATGGCCTGCAGATTGACCGAATGCTGGCCTTTGTTGTCAGCCATGCCACGGCCGTACCAGTAGCCGTCGCTCTCGTCCAAATGCCATGGGGACAGTCCGTCCATCCACTGCGCCTCCTGACCGCGAATCACATCGCCGTGGCCGTAGCCAAAGACCGTTGGCAGACTGACGTCTTCCATCCGCTCTGCAAAAAGAAAAGGCGCTTTGGCCTGCTCGTGCATCAAGGTCTGGCACTCAAAACCCATCGCTTGCAGCGCCGGGCCCAATTCGGCGTCAAGGTAGGCGCCCAACTCGGTTGCGCGCTGCGGATTCTGGCTCTCCGTGGGCATCGCGATTCGTCGCGCCAGAGTGTGGCGAAACTCGCCGGAATCGAACTGTGCCTGCGCCAGCTCAAGCGCCTGGGAGCGGGTCATGTTGAAGCTTTTCGTCATGGGTTCCAATATACCGTGCTTAGAATCCTTGCATGAACCCGAACCTGCCCGACCCCGCAACGCTCAAGCCAACAGCCCTGATCGACAGCAATCACCCATCCATTGGGGCCTTCACTCAGCAGCATGCTCAGGGCAGCGACGACCGCCAGCGCGCTGTGGCCCTTTACTACGCGGTGCGTGACGGCTTTCGCTACGACCCCTACCGCATCGATTTGTCACCTCTGGGAATGACCGCCAGCACGGTGCTGGCCACGGGTTACGGCTGGTGTGTCAACAAGGCATCCCTGCTCGCGGCGTGCTGCCGCGCGGCTGGTATTCCGGCGCGCCTCGGGTTTGCCGATGTGCGCAACCACTTGGCCACCGAGCGCTTGCGCCAGGCCATGAAGACCGACGTTTTTGCCTGGCACGGCTACGCCGACCTGTGGCTCGACGGTGCCTGGCGCAAGGCCACGCCGGCCTTCAATATCCAGCTGTGCGACAAGTTTGGCTTGCTGCCGCTTGAATTTGATGGCATCAACGATTCGATTTACCACCCGTTCGACCGCGCTGGAAACCGGCACATGGAGTATGTGAGGCAGCGCGGCACCTTCAATGATCTGCCCTTGGCCGAGATGGTGACGACATTTCGCGAAATCTACGCCGACCCGACGTCGGGCGACAGCTTGTCCAGCGAGTTGAAATCGGCAGACTTCCTGGCCGACGTCGATTCGGAAAACAAAGCCGCCTAGCGCGACAAGGTATAGACCGAGGTTCCGGCCCGCAGATTAGGGGCGAAGCGGATCGTCTGGCCGTCCTGAATGCCGAAACTGTCGAGTACGCGCAGGCCGCTGCGTTGCGCCAGCACGGCCAGGTCAGCGTGGGTGCCAACACGGATATTGGGCGTGTCGTACCACTGGTATGGCAGGCGTCGTGTCACCGGCATGCGCCCGCGCAGCACGCTCAGGCGATTCGGCCAGTGCGCAAAATTGGGAAAAGCAAGCACGCCGATGCGACCCACGCGAACAGTTTCCCGCAGCATGATTTCCGCATTGCGCAGATGTTGCAAGGTATCGATCTGCAGCACGACGTCAAACGTGGCGTCATCAAACAGGGACAGTCCTTCGTCCAGATTGAGCTGGATCACGTTGACCCCGCGCTGTGCGCAGGCCAGCACATTGGCATCGTCAATCTCGATACCGTAACCCGTACAGCCACGCGCTTGCTGCAGGTAGGCCAGCATGGCGCCGTCACCGCAACCCAGATCGAGCACGCGAGAGCCCGCTGGAACCAGCCGCGCAATGGTTTCCATGGTGGCTGCATCACTCATGCTGCGACCTCCCTGAAGATGCCATCAAAATAGGATCGGACGAGCTTGAGGTAGCGAGGATCGTCCAGCAGGAAGGCATCATGCCCATGCGGCGCGTCAATTTCGGCGTAGCTGACGTCGCGCCGGTTGTCCAGCAAGGCCTTGACGATCTCGCGGCTGCGTTGGGGCGCAAAGCGCCAGTCCGTGGTGAAACTGACCAACAGGAACTTACTGCTGGCACGGGCCAACGCCTGACTGAGGTCGCCACCATGGTCGCGCGCCGGATCGAAGTAGTCGAGCGCACGCGTGATCAGCAAATAGGTATTGGCGTCGAAGTACTCGGCAAATTTGTCGCCTTGGTGGCGCAGATAGCTTTCAATCTGGAATTCAACGTTCTGTGTGCTGTAAAGATACGCCCCCACGCTTGTCGCTGCGCGTACTGCGCTGCCCCCCGGGGGGGCGGCTTCGCCTTGGGTCGGCCCGGCTTCGAAACTGGCCTTCTGGCCTAGCGCGGACCGTAGTTGTCGTCCGAACTTTTCGTTCATCACATCATCACTGAGGTAAGTGATGTGGCCAATCATGCGGGCAATGCGCAGGCCGCGCTTGGGGATAACGCCATGCTCGTAGAAATGCCCCCCATGAAAGTCCGGGTCGGTGACGATGGCGCGACGTGCTACCTCATTGAAGGCAATGTTCTCGGCTGTCAGGTTCGGGGCACTCGCGACAACCACGGCGTGGCGCACGCGCTGCGGGTACTGCAACGTCCAGCTCAGCGCCTGCATGCCGCCCAGTGAACCTCCCATGACGGCTGCCAGGGTCTGAATTCCGAGCGCATCGAGCAAACGGGCCTGGGCATTGACCCAG
>CAZZLB010000084.1:0-9338 GCA_964654655.1 uncultured Rhodoferax sp.
GGCGACAAAGCTGAGCCAGAAGCCGGATTGCAGCATGGCCCACGGGTCGGCCACCACCACCACGGCGCAGGCCAGCAGCAGCACCTGCGGCCAGGGCCAGCGTTTGCCCGACAGACGCAGCAGTGCCACGCAGAACAACATCAACACGGTGCGTTGCGATGGCACGCCCCAGCCGCTGAATACGGCGTAGGCCGTGGCCAATACGACGCCACCGATCAGGGCCGCGCTGGGTGCCGGCAGCCACAGGCACCAAACGGGCGAACGACGCCACAACCAACCCAGGCAGAGCGCAGCAAGCCAGGCAAACATGGTAATGTGAAGTCCCGAGATGGACATCAGGTGGGCCACGCCGGTCGCCCGAAAGACATCCCAGTCGGCGCGCTCGATGGCGTTCTGGTCACCCACCACCAACGCGGCAATCAGGCCTGCGTATTGACGCTCACCAACACGCTCGAAGATGCGGTCCCGTACCAGCTGACGCCAGCGCTCGACCGGGTGCCATGAGGTGCGTGCCAGGCGCTGCGGCGCCACGTCACGCGGCCCGGCACGCACATAGCCGCTGGCCTGCAAGCCCTGCTCCCATAGCCAGAGTTCATAGTCAAAACCGTAGGGATTGCTGGCGCCATGCGGCGCCTTCAGACGCACCGTCATCTTCCAGCGTTCGCCCGGGCTGATTGCCGCCGGCTGGCGCTGCAACTGTCCAACCGTCGGCGTGCCCCCCTCTGCCAGGTAGTAGCCTGAATACCAGCCAAGATAAATCTGGGGTGGCAATCGCACCGGTGCACCGTCAAGTTGCGCCGATTCCACTTCCAGCCGAAAGCGCAGACCGGCCTCGTTGTAATGCGGCATGGCGGCAACCATGCCGGTCAGCACCATGTCACGCCCTTCAAGCGAACTGTCGAGTGTCTCGCTCTGATACACATCGGCACGCCATCCGGTCGCAGCAAAGGCTGCGACGGAAAATGCCAGCAGGGTCAGCGTCAAACGCACCGGCAGGCGCAGCGACCGGATCGCCGACAAGGCAAGCACAAGCAAGGCCAGCAACACCAGTGCCAGGTCGATCCAGCGCGCATGCAGAGCCGCTTGCTGCAACTGCACTGCAGTGCCCAGCAGCCAGCCGAGCAGCGCCGGAAACAGGAAGCGCGCCGCTACCGGTGTGTGGGTCGGGCTCGTGTGCATGCGCGCATGGCCCTAGAGTGCCTGCACCAGCTTCACATCAGGCTTGCTGAGCCACTGCTCAAACTCGTCGACCATCTGGACACTTGCTGCGGTCGCGGCCGACCAGTCCCGCACACGGGATGCGAGATCTTGTCCGTAATGCACGAAATCGGTCCGGTCCGGCAGCTTGCCATTGGGCAGCGACCTGACCCAATCCGGATTGGGCGCCAGCAGCAGCATGTTGTCCAGAAACGCGCTGGCGCCGTGCCGCCACTTCAGATGTTTGTCGAGCCAGCCCGGCACCACCGCCTTCTGGAAGTGGGGATACAGCACCAGCCCCTGCGAGCCAGCGCCAGCGGCGTAATTCAGGTGCAGGTGATAGTCGGTCAGGCCACCGTCCCAGTACGCCCCGGCAGGTGCACCCGGTATGTCGTGAACGGCCTGCAGCACAAACGGAATGGAGCAACTGGCCTGCACCGCGGCATGAAAATTGGCTGGACTCAAATCGAACTGTCGTGTTGGGTAATCGCTGCGGTCAAACGGCAAGGCCGCTCCCGGCGTCGAAAACACAACCCGTTCCAGCCACGCACCCATGGCCCTGCGCTGAACCAGGTTGCTCAGCCAGGCACCCAGAAAGCCGACAGCGGTGCGGCCCCGCTGCTCGCGCCCCAGCAAGTGGCGGCCGTGCGCCGTCACGACATGCAGGCGAAAGCGTGGATGCTCCAGTACCTCAGCAATGCGCCCGTCGTAAAACGCATGCAGGCTCTCGCCAAACAATCGGCTGACCGTGGCTGCTGACGGTCGCTTCTCGCCTGGCTGCAATTCATAGTGCTGACGGATGTAGTCGTGTTCGAGTCGCTGGAAGGCCGCCACCGGGTCATTCAGACAAGCCGTTGCCATGCGCCATGCGCCAATCGACGCGCCTACCAGATGCACGGTCTGGCTCGACTGCGTCAGCCAGCGCCCAAAAATGAAACGGTCCAGCGCGCCCAGAATGAGGCCTTTGGGGCCACCGGCCGCACCAGCCAGCGTCGTCACGTCAGCCGCTTGCAGGCCATGTTGCCCAATCTGCTGTCGAGCCTTCGGTCCGGCGTAAAGACACAGCGCGCGCACCGACTTTTCCTAGAGCGGCGCACTGCCGGTGTGCGGCGAAAACCAGTCAAACGGGTCTTGCTGCAACACCGTGTCGATATCGATGCCGAGCACATCGCCAACAGCACCGGGAAAGGTCACCGCCAACTCGCGCTCTGTGAGTTCGGCCGCCACGGCTCGCGCGCGCCAGGTCGCCAGATGAATCACACCCGCCAGGGGCTCGTAAACATCGTCTTCAAATGGTGCGTACTGGTGCTCCAGCGCATCCACCATGGCCTGTGGAAAATGCCACTTGCGTGCCAGACCGGCTCCGACCGTGGCATAACAATAGCCAAATGCAGCGCGCTCCGCATCGGCCCGCGTCAAGTCCAGCGTCTGTACCTCACGGTCCAGTGCGGCGGATTGCTCCGGCATACAGATATGAATCGCCAACTCGCCGATGGCGTGAATCAACCCACAGGTGAAGGCTTCCTGTTGATTCAGCCGAACTTCGCCAGCCAGTTCGCGCGCCACCTTCGCAACATGCAGACTGTAAGTCCAGAAGGGTTGCAGGTGGATACCGGGCACGGCCTTGAAGGACGCCGCCGAGGCCGATTCGGCTACCATGGCCCTCACGTCGGCCAGACCCAGAATGGCCAGTGCCTCAGAGACGCTGTGAACCCGGCCGGAAAGCCTGAACGCAGGGGAATTGGAGAACCGCAGCAAACGTGTTGTCAGCGCCGGGTCGGTGCTGATCAACTGGCTGATCTTTTTGAGGCTGGGCTCGGCGCGCTCAAGCTCACTGAGCAGCAGCGCAATGACCTGGGGAATGCTGGGCAGAACAAATTGCGCCGCCAGCAAGGCCTGCAGTTCCATGAAAACACATCTCCCTTGGCAAATTTGCCCATCAATGAACAAGGCGTGTCATTATGGCTTAGCGCCGCCCGGATCAGGATCGGGAACCCTTCAACCTGGCAAAGGCAGACGACATGGCACTCATGGCGGGCATGGCGTCAGCTCCGTCGCGCGACCTGCGTTTTGCACTCTGAAAATGATTCTCCCCGGCGCTGCCAGAACGCGCCACGGCCGCGCCAAGCTTCATGCTCAGGGCAATGCGCTTGCGCGCCACATCGACCTCCAGCACCTGCACCTTCACGATGTCTCCGGTCTTCACGACCTCGCGTGCGTCCTTGACAAATCTGTGGCTTAACTGGCTGACGTGCACCAACCCGTCCTGATGCACGCCGAGGTCAACAAAGGCGCCAAATGCGGCGACATTGCTGACCGTGCCCTCAAGCACCATGCCTTCCTTCAAATCCCGGATGTCCTGCACTTCCTCGCTCAGGCGTGCCACCTTGAAATCGCCGCGCGGATCGCGTCCGGGCTTCTCCAGTTCCGTCAGAATATCGCCCACCGTGACGACACCAAACTGCTGGTCAGCAAACAACGCCGGTCTGAGTTGATGCAGCAGCTCGGCCCGCCCCATCAGCGCCGCCACTTCCTGACCACTATGCTTGACGATTCTCTCGACCACCGGGTAGGTCTCGGGATGAACCCCTGTCATGTCCAGCGGATTGTCGCCGCCACGAATGCGCAGAAAGCCGGCACATTGCTCAAAGGTTTTTGCGCCCAGGCCAGTGACTTGCATCAGTTGCTGGCGATCCCTGAAAGCACCGTGGCTCTCGCGCCAGTTCACCACCGACCGGGCCACATGACTGCTCAGACCGGAAACCCGTGACAGCAGCGGGACGCTGGCCGTGTTCAGGTCAACGCCCACCGAGTTGACGCAGTCTTCCACCACGGCGTCCAGCGTGCGTGCCAGTGCGCTCTGGTTCACATCATGCTGGTACTGTCCAACGCCAATCGACTTGGGATCAATCTTGACCAGTTCCGCCAGCGGATCCTGCAGGCGCCGTGCGATGCTGGCAGCACCGCGCAGACTCACGTCCACATCAGGCATCTCCTGCGAGGCGAACTCGCTGGCGGAGTAAACCGAGGCGCCAGCCTCGCTGACCACCACCTTGTCGATCCGGTTGTCGGAACTCTTCGCAAGCTGCTTGATCAGGTCCGCGGCCAGCCGGTCTGTCTCCCGACTCGCCGTGCCGTTGCCAATGGCAATCAGATTGACGCCATGCTTCAGGCAAAGCTGGCTCAGAACATGAAGCGAGCCATCCCAGTCCTTGCGCGGCTCATGCGGAAAGACAGTGGCTGTTTCCACCAGCTTGCCCGTGCTATCCACCAGCGCCACCTTGACGCCGGTGCGGATGCCCGGGTCGAGTCCGAGCACCACGCGGGCACCGGCCGGCGCAGCCAGCAGCAGGTCGCGCAGATTGTCTGCAAAGACCTTGATCGCCACCTGTTCGGCGCCCTCGCGCAGCCTGGCAAACAAATCCCGCTCGATGGACAGGCTGAGCTTGACACGCCAGGTCCAGGCCACGCACTTGCGAATCAGATCATCGGCGGCGCGTGCCTGGTGGCTCCAGCCCAGGTGCAAAGCAATGCGCGCTTCAGCCAGCGACACAGTGGCCTTGATATCCGGCTGCGGCTCGGGCGGCCTCAGGTTGACCTGCAGAATGTCCAGCGCGCGGCCCCGCAACACGGCCAGGGCACGATGCGAGGGCACACGGGCGATCGGCTCGCTGTAGTCAAAATAGTCGCGAAACTTGGCCACCTCGGCCTGGTTCTCATCCTTGCCCGCAACCAGGCTGGCGCAAAACAGGCCTTGGGCCCACAAGCAATCGCGCAACTCGCGCACCAGCGCTGGTGCTTCGGCCCAACGCTCGCTGAGCAGGTCGCGCACGCCGTCGAGTACCGCCTGCACGGTCGAAAAGTCAGGCTGTTTGTCCTCGCCCTCGATCACCGGGCGCATTGGGATGACATAGGTCAGGGCCTCGTCGACCGGCACCAGCGTGGGGTTGGCAACGAGTGCATCGGCCAGCGGCTCCAGACCGGCTTCGCGTGCCAGCTGACCCTTGGTTCGGCGCTTCTGTTTGAACGGCAGGTACAGGTCTTCGAGTTCCTGCTTGGTTCCGGCGGCGATCAGCGAAGCCTGCAGCGTCGGCGTCATCTTGCCCTGCGCTTCGATCGCCTTGATGATGGATTGCAAGCGGTCCCGTAATTCGCGCAGATAAGCCAGCCGCGCCTCAATCTCGCGCAACTCGATGTCATCCAGGCCACCCGTCACTTCCTTGCGGTAACGTGCGATGAAAGGCACGCTGGCGCCGCCGTCGAGCAGGTCAACCGCTGCCTGTACCTGTTTGTGCTGAACCCGGATTTCCTGCGCGATCTGCGCAATGATTTTCTGCATCCGCCTGGTCAGCCCTTCAAGGCCTGTCTGAGCGCCACGCCGAGCTCGGGCTTGTGGGCGAACGGATCGGTCGGGTTGCGCGCCAGCAGGATGTCCTCCATGCGCGTCTGCACACTGGCGATGGCCTTGGGGTGGCTGTAGATGTAGAACTGATTGGCGGCAATCGCATCAAACACTTTTTGCGCCACTTCGGCGGCAGTCACTTTGCCCGAACCCACCGCCTTGTCGCTCATGGCCTGGCCAATGATCTGGCTGCGTGTCGGCTTTGCTGCTGCCATGTCGGCCGGTCGGTTGCGATGGCTTTGCGTGATGCCGGTCGGAACGAAGAACGGGCACAGCACACTGGCGCCGACCTGCTGCGTCACCAGGGAGAGGTCCTGGTACAGGGTCTCGCTCATGCTGACCACGGCGTGCTTGCTGGCGCCATAAATACCCATGTTGGGTGCATTGAGCAAACCTGCCATGCTGGCGGTGTTCACGATGTGACCCTGGTAAGACGGATCCCTGGCGGCGGCTTCGAGCATCATCGGCGTAAAGACACGGATCCCGTGCACCACTCCCATCAGGTTCACACCCAGCACCCACTCCCAATCCTGCGTGGTGTTTTCCCAGATCAGGCCGCCAGCACCAACGCCAGCGTTATTGAAAACAAAATGCGGTGCGCCAAAGCGCTGCTGTACGGCGCGGCCCAGGGCTTCCATCTCGACTGCTTTGGAAACATCCACCTTGAGCGCCAGCACGGCGGCGCCGGCGGCCTGCATCTCTGCGGCGGCTCTATCCAGCGCATCCTGCTGCACGTCGACCAGCACCAGGTTCATGCCCAGAGTCGCACCCATGCGCGCGCACTCCAGCCCAAAACCCGAGGCGGCGCCGGTCAGAACGGCGGTTCTGCCTTTGAAATTCGTGATCATGTTGTTCTCCGGAAAAAGTGAAATAGCTCCGATACCGATTTGTCATCCCGAACCTCGAGCTTGTCATCCCGGACTTGATCCGGGATCCAGTGTGCCCATAGCACTGGATGCCGGATCGAAGTCCGGCATGACAAATTGACGTTTGTGGCAAATGGCCGGTCAAACCAACTTGACCAACTGCTTGCCAAAGTTCTTGCCTTTGAGCAGGCCAAGAAAGGCCTCTGGTGCCGCCTCCAGGCCGAGCGCAATGGACTCACGTGCGCGCAACTTGCCACTGGCCACCAGCGTGCCGAGTTCCTTCAAGGCCTCGGGCCAGAATTCCATGTGCTCGCTCACAATAAAGCCCTGAACTTTCAGGCGGTTCATCAGGATCAGCGCGGGGTAAGTCAGCGGCAGCGGTGCGCCGTTGTAGCCGGCGATCATGCCGCAGACCGCGATACGACCAAAGGCGTTCATGCGTGACAGCACGGCATCCAGCACCATGCCGCCGACATTTTCAAAGTAGCCATCAATCCCTGCTGGGCAGGCTTCCTTGAGTGCCCTGGACAGTGAACTCGCATCCTGGTGCAACTTGTAGTCAATGCAAGCGTCAAAGCCCAGCTCCTCGACTGCGTACTTGCACTTGTCCGGGCCGCCAGCAATACCAACGGTGCGACAGCCGCGCGCCCTGCTGAGCGCCGCAAACGCGCTGCCGACGGCACCTGTGGCGGCGCTTACCACCATGGTCTGTCCGACCTTGGGTTCAATGATCTTGACCAGACCATACCAGGCGGTCACCCCTGGCATGCCGACGGCGCCGAGGTAAGCGCTCAGTGGCACATGGGTGGTGTCGACCTTGCGCAGTGCACCGGCCTGATTCGCATCGACGACGCTGTACTGCTGCCAGCCGCCCATACCCACCACCTTGTCACCGACATTGAATTTGGTGTTGCGCGACTCGATCACTTCGCCTACGGTGCCGCCGCCCATGGTCTGCCCCAGGGCCTGCGGTTGGGCGTAGCTCTTGGCGTCGTTCATGCGACCCCGCATATAGGGGTCCAGACTCAGAAAATGGTGCTGCACCATCACTTCACCCTCTTTGAGTGCAGGCGTCTCGCCCACGACCAGCTTGAAGTTGCTGACCTGTGCTTCGCCCTGAGGCCGGTTGTCGAGGTGAATCTGCTTGTTCAGTGGCATGGGAGGAGTCCTGGTAGGTTTAATCGGTTGAAATAACGTTGAGCCCGTTGCTGCTCTTGGGACCGGTGGGCAATCGCCTGACGTACTTGAAAGTGCCGGTACTGTGGGCACAGGCGCGCCCATCTTCGTCGAAAACAGTGGCCTCTGCAAAAGCCATGGTGGCAGTACGGTGCATCAGGCGCCCTTTGCCACTGAGCTGACCGCGCGCAGCTTGCATGAAGGTGGTTTTCATCTCGATCGTCACCACACCCATGTCGCTTTGTACACTGCGCGAGGCGGCCGCCATGGTGACATCCAGCAATGTCATCAACGCGCCACCATGCGTCACCTCAAAAGAGTTGAGATGCTCCGGTTGGGGTGCATAGGCAATTTCGGACCGGCCGTTCTCGAACAGCTTCAGTTCGAAGCCGAGGTGGTTGACGAAGGGAATGGCAACACCAAAACCCAAGCCGAAATTGTCCTCAGCCGCAGCGATGGGCCGCCCCGAGCAAGGCACGGCCCCCTCGGGGGGCAGCGCAGGACACGCAGTGCCAAGCGTGGGGGCAATATCAACCACCAGTCACCACGCTCACGCCACCGTCCACCGCGAGCCATTGCCCGGTGATGTGCTTGCCAGCGTCCGAGGCGTACAGCACGCAGAGTCCCTTCAGATCCTCGTCGTCGCCCAGACGTTTCAGCGGTGCACCGGCAGCCAGGCGCTCTTCGCCCAGCGCCTTGAGCGTGCCCATGGTCATCTTGCTGGGAAAGAAACCGGGACAGATCGAATTGACCGTGATGTTGTAGCGTCCCCATTCGGCCGCCAGCGCGCGCGTGAAATTGATGACGGCGCCCTTGGAGGTGTTGTAGGCCAACGTGGACAAGCCTGGCGGATTCCCATTCAGGCCGGCGATCGAGGCCACATTGATGATGCGGCCACTGCGGCGCGCGATCATGCTCTTCCTGGCAATCTGCTGGCTCAGAATGAAGTAGCCCCGGACGTTGAGATTCATCACCTTGTCCCAGGCCTCCAGCGGGTGATCCTCAGCCGGTGCACCCCAGGACGCGCCGGCGTTGTTGACGAGAATGTCCACGTCACCCATGCGCTGCAGCGTTTCGTCGGCCAGGCGCACGATTTCCGACTCCTTGGCGCAGTCGGCGGCAATCCAGCGCGCGTCGATGCCCGCCGCCTGCAACTCGGCTGCTGCCTGTTCCAGATCCTCCGCCTTGCGCGAACTGAGCATGATTTTGGCGCCGGCTTCTCCCAGCGCATGCGCCAGTTGCAGGCCCAGGCCGCGCGAGCCGCCAGTTACCAGCGCCGTCTTGCCGGTCAGGTCAAAAAGTTGTTGGATGGTGCGAGTCATGGTGTCTCCGTTCAAAAAGCGTCTTCTGGCATGCTGGCGCAGGTCGGGTCGCGCTCGGCAACCACCTTCAGCCAGGCCCCAATCTTGGGCAGCTCATAGTGGTAGAAGTAGCGCGCAGCGCGCAGTCTGCCATCGTTCTCGGGCGAGGCATTCGCCGCCTCCGCCGTGCTTGCGGCCTGCGCGACTTCCAGCCAGATCCAGGCCAGCACCGTATGACCAAAGGCCTGCATATAGGGCACGGCATTGGCCAGCGCGTCCGACGGATTGCCGGTAGACCAGGCAGCCTGCGTTGCAACGCCAACATCCTGCAGTGCCTTCGCCAGTGCCTGCGCGTGCGCTGCCAATTCCGGAACCTGCTTTGCCCGCTGCACTGTC